>NZ_CACSJY010000034.1:0-66535 GCF_902706155.1 Pseudomonas sp. 18058 | reverse complement strand
TGTCACCGGACACGACGCCTTCGCGAGCAAGCCCGCTCCCACAGGGATTTGCGGTGTTTTCACTTTCTGGATCACCGGTTGATATCCCCTCGATGACCCCGCATGATTCGGCACTTCTGGCCAATGCGGCCGGTGTTGATCAAGTGCGGTCAGCCTATCGATCCGATCGCGCCTGACCCATTCCCATCATGGGTTACACAAAAGGGGTAGAGCGTGGACGCGTTGTTGCAGGAATTGCCTGTGCATCAAAGTCTGGCGCGGGTCTTCACCTGTGTCGGGCAGGACGGATTCTGGCGGGCGCTGGTCGATACCTTGCGCCTGCTGGTGCCGATGGATAACGCCTTGGTTGCGGTGATGATGGCGGGCCAGGCGCCGCAATTGCTGATTGATATCGACAGCAAGGGCGCTGTCGAAGAACAGGAAAACCTCGCCGATTACACCGCCGGCATGTACCTGCTCGATCCGTTTTATCAGGCCGCTTCGGCGGGGCTCGCTGATGGCTTGCACAGCCTGGCGTCGGTGGCGCCTGACCAGTTTTTGCAGAGTGAGTACTACCAAAGCTACTTCCGCTCGGTGGTGGGCGCGGATGAACTGCAGTTCATGATTAACGTCGATGGCAGCGTTTTGGGCTTATCGATGGGACGTTCGACGCCCTTCGAAATGGCCGAGCAGGGCCGGTTGCTGTGTGTGCGCGACTGGGTGCTGGCAGCGATGCGCCGGCATGTGCAGCTAATGCCGCCGCAAGGGGCGGTTGCTGAAGTGCTGGTCGGCGATCTGGCGACGTTGCTGGATCGTTTTGATGCGCGGCTGACGGTGCGTGAAAACGACACGGCGCGGCTGATCTTGCAGGGTTTCTCGAGTAAGGCGATCGCCCAGCAGATGGGCATATCGCCGGAAACGGTGAAAGTACATCGGCGCAATCTCTATCAAAAGCTCAATGTCACCGGACATGGTGAGCTGTTCGCCCTGGTGCTGCGCCCGAACTGACTCTCCACCCCCCTGTAGGAGCTGCCGAAGGCTGCGATCTTTTGATCTTGTTTTTAAGAGATCAGGATCAAAAGATCGCAGCCTTCGGCAGCTCCTACAGGGATTTGGGTTGTGTCAGGAACTGCGTTTGAAGACCAGGGCTTTCAGGCCGCTTTCGGGATCGATGTCGGGAAATTCCGGCGGGTTCTCCAGCCGCTGTTCAAAGCGCAAACTCGGCGCCTCCTGCGTCACGCCATCAATCAAAAAGTCCGAACCAAACGCCGGATCATTCATGCAGGCCAGCACCGTGCCGTCCGCCGTCAGCAACTCCGGCAGACGCCGCAACACGCGCTGATAATCCTTGGTCAGCAAAAAACTGCCTTTCTGAAACGACGGCGGGTCGATGATCACCAGATCGTAAGGGCCGCTGTTGATCACCTTGCCCCAGGACTTGAACAGGTCGTGGCCGAGGAAGCTGACTTTGCCGGTGTCATGGCCATTCAAACGGTGATTGTCGCGACCACGGCTGAGCGCGGCGCGGGACATGTCCAGATTAACCACATGGCTGGCGCCACCCTCAATGGCCGCCACGGAGAAACCGCAGGTGTAGGCGAACAGGTTCAGCACGCGCTTGCCGTCGGACTGTTCGCGCAACCAGTTGCGCCCGTAACGCATGTCGAGAAACAGCCCGGCGTTCTGCTTGCGGCCCAGGTCGACGCGGTATTGCAGACCGCCCTCGACGATGGTCATTTCATCGATCTCATCGCCCAACAGCCATTCGGCGGTGCTCTGCGGCAGATAACGGTGCTGGATCAGCAACGTGTGCGCTTTGGACTGCTGCCATTCGGCCGAAGAAGTGATGTCGAGCAACACGCGCTTGAGATCTTGCAGTTGCTCCGGCGCCGGTTCCTTGAACAGCGACACCAGCACCACGCCTTGCAGCCAATCCACCGTGACCTGTTCCAGCCCCGGCCAGCAACGCCCGCGCCCATGAAACAAGCGACGGGTTTCGCCCGGTGCGCTGGCGAGTGCCGGCAGCAAATGGGCGTGGAGGGTGGCGAGGGCTTCAGGGTTCATCGGTCACGGTCGGCAAGCAAATGGGCCGGCATTTTAACCACAATTACGCCACTTCGAACGTTTGTCTCAGGATTGCCAATCCGACGATTTGGAAAACTCCTGTATCAAAAATGAATTTCTACAGAACGCGCTGCTCATACCAGATAAGCAGCGGATTCAAGCCGCTAAATCGTTAATGCTATTCAGGGAGTGCAGTTTCATGTGCCCATCACCAACGGCGGACGCGCACCTTCCTGGCGGGTTGATTCTGGTAGTTGAGGATGATCCGTTGATTCTGGAGTTTCTTTGCGAAATTCTTCAGGAGGAAGGTTTCAAGGTCGAGCCGCATAGCAGCGCCGACGCAGCCAAGTTATATCTGGACGAGCACGCGCCGGAAGTGAATCTATTGCTGACCGACATCACCATGCCCGGCACCCTCAACGGCGCCGATCTGGCCAACCTGGTCGGCGATCGCTGGCCGGACAAACCGGTGATGGTCATGTCCGGTTATGAAACGCCGGAGACGTCTGGGGTCAAGCACTCGGTCGCGTTCATCAAGAAGCCCTGGGCGATCGGCCAGTTGCTCGATTGCGTCGAGAGTGCCTTCAAGTCCAAGGCTCCGCGTCTGCACTGACAAGTGCTACATTGCCGGGCAAATTTGCCCGGCCCCTTGCCAGAGGATGCGACCCTTTGTCTGCTCACAATGATCTTTTCGATCGCGCGTTCGGCGCGTTCCTGTTCGACATGGACGGCACCGTCCTCAACTCCATCGCCGCCGCCGAGCGGATCTGGTCTGCCTGGGCCGTGCGCCATGGCGTCGATGTCGAGGCGTTTCTGCCGACCATTCATGGCGCGCGGGCGATCGACACGATCAATCGCCTGAACCTGCCGGGCGTGGACGCGGAGGCACAAGCGGCGTTTATTACCGCAGCGGAGATCAAGGATGTTGAAGGCATTGTCGAGATTCCGGGGGCGGCGGCGTTTCTCAATCAATTGCCAAAGGATCGTTGGGCCATGGTGACGTCGGCGCCGCGCGATCTGGTATTGCGGCGGATGGCGGCGGCGGGGATTCCCGAGCCTGCGGTGATGATTACGGCTGAGGATGTGAAGGCGGGCAAGCCGGATCCGGCGGGTTATCTGCTGGCGGCTCAACGCTTGGGGCTGGAGCCGGCGGATTGTCTGATTTTTGAGGATGCCGCTGTCGGGATTCAAGCCGCTGAAGCGGCGGGCGCGTCGTTGATGATCATCACCACGACGCACCAGCATCCGCTTGAAACCGAGCACGCGACGCTGGCCAGTTACGACGCGATCCGCGTCCAAATCGACAACGACGGCCTGCACCTACAGCCTGCCTGAAGCTGTCCCCCTGTAGGAGCTGCCGAAGGCTGCGATCTTTTGATCTTGTTTTTTTAAAAGACCAAGATCAAAAGATCGCAGCCTTCGGCAGCTCCTACAGGGGGTGCGGCGTTAGTAGACACCCGGTAGCAAGCGCCAGCTCCGGGCGCAGTAGGCATCGTACTCGGCGCCAAACTGCCCGCGCAGCAGCGCCTCTTCAGAATGGATACGCGCGATCAACGGGATCAACGTCAGCGCCGCCAGCAGCAACCCGACAGTTGAACGAAACGCCAACGCCCATCCCAGCGCATTCACCACCAACCCCAGATAACTCGGGTTGCGCAGGTGCTGATAAATCCCATCCGTGACCAACCGATGCCCCGGCTGAATCGCCACCAACCCGCTGAATCGGTGGCCCAAAACAAACACCGGCCACAAGCGCAGCGCCCCGCCAATGATGAACAACAACGCGCCAAGCCAGCGCACACCTTCGCCGCCAAACGTCCAGAAATTCAGCCGATCGCAGTACGCGGGTAGAAACCCGCTGAGCAAACCAATCACGCCAAACGCCGGAAGCACCCAGCGATTGGCGCGATCCTCGCGTTCGCCGGAACTCAGGTTGACCTCGGTAAACATCGACGCGATCACCATCGCCACGGTGGCCAGCGCCACCACCACCAGCGAGCCGTGGGAAAAGAACATCCCCACGCCACCAATGCCCCACACCGCCAGGCCCAGATAGGCGAGGGTGGCGAGCACGGCGACCACGGTCATTTGCGCTGACATTCTCATGGCGTTCTCACGGCGGTATACACACTCTTGCAGTGTAGATCCCCGTGGGAGCTGCCGAAGGCTGCGATCTTTTGATCGTGTTCTTTTAAGAACAGGATCAAAAGATCGCAGCCTTCGGCAGCTCCTACAGGTAATTGCGGTGCACACAGAATCAACCCCTGTGCGGGCTTGCTCGCGAAGAGGCCCGCTCAGTCAGCGCAAATCTCATTGCCTGTCAAAACCGTGCGGAAGGTTTCCACCAACGGCCGCAAATTAATCCGGTGCCAAGCCGCCCACAACGGCGTTGTAAACGCCAGCCAAGGCACCTCACGCAGCACGACCCCGGGAGGCGCGTTATGGCTCAGGCCTTTCTGAATCATCGCAATCCCCAGCCCCGATGCCACCAGCCCCAGCGCGGTAAATGGCTCAGTCGCCTGCATGCGCACATCCGGCGTAAAACCCGCACGGATGCACGCGCTAACGAATTCATCACTCGCGTCCTGCCGTGGCTGCACGCCGATCCATTCCTGATCCGCGAGATCCTGCGGACTCAACACCGCCTGCTGCGCCAGCGGATGCTGTTCCGGCAGCGCCAGCAGCATCGGGTCATCCAGCACCTGAAAACCCAGTAGATCCGGGTCGTCATCGGTCGGCGGCTCACTCACCAATGCGATATCGAGACTACGCTGACGCAGGCCTTCGAGTTGCTCGGCGGAACTCAAGTTGTACAGCGCGACGTGGACATTCGGCCGATCGACCCGCAACACACGCAGGGCATTGGGCAAAACCCCGGCGTGCATGGCGTTTTCTATATAGCCGATGCACAAACCGCCTTCTTCGCCACGACCCAAGCGCTTACCGAGGGATTCGAGGCGATTGGCGTGCGTAAGCAGTGCGCGGGTTTCAGCGAGAAAGGTCTGGCCATCGCGGGTCAGGCGAATGCGCTGCTGGCTGCGTTCGAACAGCGTCAGGCCGAGGCGCTCTTCAAGCTGAGCGATCTGCCGGCTCAGTGGCGATTGGGAAATATGCAGCCGTTCGGCGGCGCGGCCGACGTGTTCTTCCTCGGCGACGGCGACGAAGTAGCGCAATTGGCGGATGTCGATCATGTCAGACCTATAGGGACTCAAGTGCTGCGCATTATGTCTTGGACGGTCTCGGTGTCGCAATCTAGGATCTGCTCAACGGTCACGCAGACCACCAACGAATGAGGACAATCCGATGAGCTTGAAAGACAAACTGCCCGGCCAACTGGGCTTCGGCACCGCACCACTGGGCAACATGTTCCGCGCCATTCCCGAAGCAGAAGCGCAGGCCACTGTGCACGCCGCATGGGATGCCGGCGTGCGTTACTTCGACACCGCACCGTTTTACGGCTCGGGCCTGTCGGAAATTCGCCTCGGCGAAGCCTTGAAGCAATACAAACGCGACGACTATGTGCTGAGCAGCAAGGTTGGCCGGGTGATTCTTGATGAAGTCGAAGACGCTGCAGCCCGCGATCTCGGCGAAAAAAGCGGCGTGTTCGAACACGGTCGCCCGAACAAAATCGTCAATGACTACAGCGCCGACGCGACCCTGCGCTCGATCGAAGACAGCCTCAAGCGTCTGCAAACCGATCGTCTCGACATCGTCTGGGTACACGACATCGCTCAGGACTTTTACGGCGATCAATGGCTGGAATACTTCAATCAGGCTCGTACTGGCGCGTTCAAAGTGCTGACCCGTTTGCGCGAAGAAGGCGTGATCAAGGGCTGGGGCCTGGGCGTGAACAAAGTCGAACCGTGCGAGCTGACCCTCGATCTGACCGAAGCGCAGCCTGATGGCTTCCTGCTGGCCGGGCGCTACACGCTGCTTGATCACGAACGTCCGTTGCAACGTTTGATGGACTCGGCGCTGGCGCAGAATGTCGAAATCGTCGTCGGCGGCCCATACAGCTCGGGCATTCTCGCCGGTGGTTCGCACTTTGAATACCAGAAGGCCAGCCCGGAAGTGATCGCTAAAGTTGAACAGATCAAACGCATCGCCGCCGCTTACAACGTTGATGTGAAAGCTGCCGCGCTGCAATTTTCGTTGGCCAATCCTGCCGTTGCTGCGGTGATTCCCGGCGCGAGCAAACCCGGCCGAATCGCTGAAGATGTCGCGGCATTGTCGGCGGTGATTCCTGCCGGGTTCTGGCAGGCCATGCGTGAGGCAAAACTGGTTTCTGAACGTGCACCATTACCCATCGATGAGGTGAAAGCATGAAGATTGATCTGAGTGGAAAACTGGCCATCGTCAGCGGCAGCACCGCTGGGATCGGTCTGGGCATCAGCCAGTCGCTGGCCGAAGCCGGCGCCACGGTGGTGGTGATCGGCCGCGACAACGGCAAGGTCGAGCAGGCGCTGGCAAGCATTCGCGAAAAAGTTCCGGGCGCGCAATTGCGCGGTCTGGCGGCCGACCTCGGCACGGCGGAGGGCGCGCAGACACTGTTCGCCGCCGAACCGCGCGCGGACATTCTGGTGAATAACCTTGGCATCTTCGACGCCGTCGATTTCTTCGAAGCGCCGGACAGCGAGTGGACGCGTTTCTATGAGGTCAACGTGATTTCCGGCGTACGCCTGGCGCGGCATTACGTGCCAGCGATGGTCGAGCAGGGCTGGGGCCGGGTGATCTTTCTGTCCTCGGAATCCGGGGTGGCGACGCCGGCCGACATGATCAATTATGGCGTGACGAAAAGCGCCAACCTCGCGGTGTCCCACGGTTTGGCCAAGCGCTTGGCGGGCACTGGTGTGACGGTGAACGCGATTTTGCCGGGGCCGACGTTCACCGATGGCCTGCAAGACATGCTCAAGGATGCCGCCGCCGAGTCTGGCCGCAACTTGCGCGATGAGGCCGACGCCTTTGTGCTCAAGGCCCGCCCGACCTCGATCATCCAGCGTGTTGCGGATGTTGAAGAAGTCGCGCACCTGGTGACTTACATTGCTTCGCCGCTGTCCTCGGCTACCACGGGCGCTGCGTTGCGCGTCGATGGCGGCGTGGTCGACAGCCTGACTATTTGAATTCTTGAGAGAGACGTTTATCCATGGCATCTGCATCTGCACATATCGACATCCCGGCCTCGGCCGATCAGGTCTGGCAATTGATCGGCGGCTTCAACACGCTACCGGACTGGCTGCCGTTCATTCCCAAAAGTGAACTGAGCGACGGCGGCCGTGTTCGCACCTTGCAAACCGCTGACGGCGCCGTGGTCATCGAACGCCTGCAAGCGTTCGATAACGCCGCCAAGACCTACAGTTACTCGATCGAGCAGGCACCGTTTCCGGCGACCGATTATCTGGCGACGATCAAGGTTGAAGCTCAGGGGCAGGGCGCACGGGTGACGTGGTCAGGGCGCTTCACCGCCAAAGGCGTCAGCGATGAAGAAGTGGTGGCGCTGTTCACCGGCATCTACCAAGGCGGCCTCGAAGCCCTGCGGGCCAACTACCCAACCTGATCATCCACCATAAAAACCTGTGGTAGCGGGCTTGCTCGCGAATGCGGAGGATCAGTCGACACATTTGTTGCCTGACACACCGCCTTCGCGAGCAAGCTCAGCTCCTACACTGATTTGTGGTGTACCCGGGATTATGTGTACAGCCGAGAACCCTGTGGGAGCGGGCTTGCCCGCGAATGCGGAGGATCAGTCGACACATTTGTTGCCTGACACACCGCTTTCGCGAGCAAGCCCGCTCCCACATGGATTGCATTCCAAATGAACTTCAAGAATGGGTGATCAGGCTCTGCCGGCAGTCGAGCACCAGTTTCGCGCCGCCGAGGTCGCTGGTGCCGACTTCAAGATTGAAGCCATGCAAGCTGACAATCGCCGCGACGATCGACAGCCCTAATCCGAACCCGCTCTGCGGCTGCCCACCCTCGGTGCGATAGAAGCGCTGGAACACCGCCTCACGCTCTGACTCGGCAATCCCCGGCCCCGAATCGTGCACTTCGATGCGCGTATGCCCTGCGTCATTCACACCGCGCAAAATCACCGTGCCACCCGCCGGCGTGAATTTGATCGAGTTGCTCAGCAGATTCGCCAGCGCTTCAAACAACAGCGCCCGGTCGCCATTCAGCGCCGGCAATGTTTCCGGCATGTTCAGTTCGAAATGCAGCTCATCTTCTTCAGCCAGCGGCAGATAAAACTCATGCAGTTCCTGCAGCAATTGCACCGGATCCAGCTCGACAAAACCGGAGCGGCGCTGGCGATCTTCCAGTTCGGAAATCCGCAACAACCCTCGAAACCGCGCCATCAGCGTGTCCGCCTCAGCCAACACCAAATCCAGTTGCGCTGCTTCCTGCGAGCCTTCACCCGCCTGTTGCTGCATGCGATACAACTGCGCACGCAAGCGGGTCAACGGTGTGCGCAAGTCATGGGCGATGTTGTCGCAAACCCCCTTGACCTCGTTCATCAAACGCTCGATGCGCTCAAGCATGGCGTTGACGATGGCGGCGAGCATATCCAGTTCATCGCGGCGATTGGACAGTGGCAGGCGATGGGTCAAGTCGCCCGCGACGATCGCCTGAGCGCTGTCCTGAATCGCTCTGATCCGCCGCAAAGGTCGGCGTCGCAGCAAGTGCCAACCGGCGATCCCCGGCAGAATCGTGAATGACACCCCCCAGAACAACGCATGCAGAATGATCCGCGTCACCGCGAACAGCGAACCGTTGTCGCGCAGCAGCACCAGCCAGCGGCCGTCGCGGGTCTGCGTGGCGACGGCATCGCAACTGTCGTTGGGCAGGGTCGGATCATCGGAGCCCGCGCAGTCGGCGAGCATGTGAATCTTGCCGTCCAGCGGCAGACCTTCGGGGATTTGTTGCAGGGCGCCGCCAAGATAACGGCCTTCGACGTCGAACAGGCCATAAGCGTCGATGCCACGAATGTCGAAAGTCATGCTCGCGGCGAGGGCGTCTTCCAATTGTTCGCCGCGAAAGTGCGAGAACAGATGCTGACGTTGCATCAGCGAATGCTTGGCGAGGTTATCGAGGTAGCTGGACACTTCGAAGTACATGACCCCCATGAGGATCGCGCTCCAGGCCACGAACAACGAACTGTACAGCGCCAGCAAGCGGCTGCTGGAAGAGCGCCAACCGTCAGACGGGTTCGGCAATGACATAACCGGAGCCCCGTACCGTGCGGATCAGTGGAACATTGCCCACCGCGTCGATTTTCTTGCGCAAGCGGCCGATGTGCACGTCGATCAGGTTGGTGCCCGGGTCGAAGTGATAGCCCCAGACTTCCTCGAAAATCATCATCCGCGACAGAATCTGGCCGCTGTTGCGCATCAGAAATTCGAGCAACTTGTACTCGGTCGGCAGCAGCGTCAGCACTTGGTCAGCGCGGCGTGCTTCGTGGCTGATCAAATCCAGCTCCAGGTCGGCGACCTGCAATGTAGTGGGCTGGGTTTCAGCGCTGTTCTGGCGGCGCAACAGCACTTCAACCCGCGCGGCCATCTCATCGGTGGCGAACGGTTTGGTCAGGTAGTCATCACCACCGGCGCGCAAACCGCGCACGCGTTCATCAACATCGGAGAGGGCGCTGATCATCAGAATCGGCGTGGATACGCCCATGGTGCGCAGCGTTGTGACGATGGCCAGGCCATCCAGTTCGGGCAGCATGCGATCAAGAGTGATCAGGTCGTAGTTGCCGCTGACGGCACGGTCCAGGCCTTCTCGGCCATTGTCGACCCAATCCACGTCCAGGCCATGGCTGCTCAGTTCGGCAACGATTTCCCGGGCGGTCACGGCGTCGTCTTCGATGGTCAAAATGCGAGTCATGGGCAGGCCTGCTGATCGGTTGAAACGGAATGGCAGCATTTTGCCAAGATTTTTGCCTGACGCTTTAAATTAACTTTCATGTAAGGGCTGTCAGAAACGCAGATTCGCTTGCTGCGGGTCAATGCAGACTAATGCATAAAACCCGCTGTAATTTACAGCTTGTTGCAATTTGCATGGTCTTAGGAAGTTCATTCTTTATAACTGATTGAAAATGAACGATTTATTTAATCTCTGCATCTGGCACGGTCGCTGCAATTCCTCTCTTGAACGAGTTGTAACACCATTTTTCATGCCTGGAGCAGAACAACAATGAATAGATCCTCTGATGGGTTTTATCCTGCCTTTGAAGGAGATTCGAGCAACGTCTCAGGGGTGTCCTGGGGCGCGATCTTCGCTGGCGCGGCGGCGGCTGCGGCATTGTCGTTGATCCTTGTACTGCTCGGTTTGGGTTTGGGTTTCTCCGCTGTTTCACCGTGGGCCGGGGAGGGCGTGAGTGCCAAGGGCCTGGGTATTTCAACAATCGTGTGGCTGGTGGCGACGCAGATTGTCGCTTCCGGCATGGGCGGTTATGTGGCCGGGCGTCTGCGCGTCAAGTGGGCGAACATGCACGGTGACGAGGTTTACTTCCGCGACACCGCGCACGGTTTCCTCGCCTGGTGTGTGGCAACGTTGGTCACCGCAACATTGGTGGTCGGCTCGGTCAGCAGCATTGTCAGCGGCGGTGTGCAGGCCGGTGCCAGCGTGGCGGGCGGTGCAGCCAGTGCCATGACCCAGGCGGCCGGTACCGCTGCGGCGAACACCGACAGCAACCAGTACGGTTACTTCATCGACAGCCTGTTCCGTGATGATCGCCCGGCTTCGGTCAGCGATGACGCTGCCCACGGCGCCGTGGCCCGCATCTTCGCGCAAAGCCTGGCCAACGGTCAGCTGAGTGCCGAGGATCGTACCTACCTGGCGCAGTTGGTCGCTCAACGTACTAACTTGTCGCAGGCTGATGCCGAGCGCCGCGTAGATGAAGTCTATGCCCGCACTCAGAAAGCCATCGCCGACGCCAAAGTCAAAGCTCAACAAGCGGCTGACACCGCTGCGAAAGTCGCTGCCTGGACTTCGCTGTGGATGTTCATCGCGCTGCTGGCCGGTGCCTTCTTCGCCAGCCTCGCGGCCACCTTTGGCGGTCGTCGTCGCGATGCAGTCGAGTACGTTGAAGTCGATACCTACACCACGACCACTCCAGTCCGTTAAACAAGGAGCATCACCATGCGCTCACTTCTACTGTTTTTTCTCGGCGTACCGATCCCGATCATTATTCTGATCGCCCTTTTCGTACACTGATCTATTGGGGCTTATGCCTCGGCCGCTTGCATCTTCGGGTGCAAGCGGCTTTTTCGTTTCTGCCTGAATGATCGGTTACCTATCTGGATCAATATTTCCGTCTGGAATATTCACTAACGTATTTGATCCAGACCCTGGCTGGGCGTGAGCTACAGTGAATCAGGCGCAAATACTGCGCTGACGTAGTAGCCGAAACGACGCACGAATCAGATGAAGTAAACACGTCGACACGCTGTAGTGCAGCAAGGAGCTGACGCACAACTCCCCTGATATTTTCACGGATGAATTACAATGCACTGCCTAGAAAGAACCTTCGATATCCAGCCCTTGGCGCAGGCGGATATGACTGTCCATATCAACGGCCAGTCGGTCGACGCCGCCATTGGCGAAACCGTTCTCAGCGTCATTCAATCCCTCGGCTTGCGCCAGATTGCACGTAACGATCATGACCAGATCAGCGGTGCCTACTGCGGCATGGGCGTGTGCCAGTGCTGTCTGGTGAGAATCGATGGTCGGCATAAGCGCCGCGCCTGCCAGACGGTGGTGCGCGACGGCATGCAGATCGAAACCGGCGTCAACCGCATCACCGAGCAGGAGGTCGTATGAACCGGCATCCGGTGATTGTCGGCGGTGGACCGGCAGGCATGGCAGCGGCCATCGAACTGGCTCGCCACGGCGTGCGTTGCACGCTGCTGGAAGAGGCTTCGCGTCTGGGCGGTGTGGTCTATCGCGGGCCATTGCGCGACGGCGTGCAACTGGATTACCTCGGGCCGCAGTACGCGGAAGCGCTGGGCAAATTGCACGGTGAATTTCAGCAGCATGCCGGGTTGATCGACGTTCGTCTCAACCACCGCGTGGTCGGCGCTGAGGGTACACGAGCATTGGTAGTGCTTGATGGCGACGAACAGTTGCACGAAATCCAATACCCACAATTGTTGCTCGCGGCCGGTTGCCACGAACGCAGCGTGCCGTTTCCTGGCTGGACGCTACCGGGCGTGATCATGCTCGGCGGCCTGCAGTTGCAGATTAAAAATGGCGTGGTCAAACCCCAAAGCCCCGTGATCATTGCCGGCACCGGGCCCCTGCTGCCGTTGGTGGCGACGCAACTGCATGCGTCCGGCGTCAAGGTGTCTGGCGTTTATGAGGCCTGTGCATTCGGCAAGATCGCCCGGGAGAGTCTGGCGCTGCTGAACAAACCACAGCTTTTTCTCGACGGGTTGAGCATGCTGGCCTATCTCAAATTGCACGGCATTGCGATGCACTACGGCTGGGGCGTGGTCGAAGCCCACGGCGAGGGTGGGCTGAAAAGCGTCAGCGTCGCGCCGTATTCGGCCACGTGGGAACCGGACATGGCCCGCGTCGAGCGTTTTGAAGCGCAGACATTGGCCGTCGGTTACGGCTTTATCCCGCGTACGCAGCTCAGTCAGCAAATGGGCCTGGATCACGGTTTCAGTGACGACGGTTATCTGCGTGCCCATTCGAATATCTGGCAGCAAAGCAATCAGCCTCACGTGCATCTGGCCGGTGACATGGGCGGGATTCGCGGCGGTGAAGCGGCGATGCTCGCCGGCAAAATTGCCGCCACGTCGATCCTCTTGCAACGCGGCGTCTTCGAAGAGGAACTGGCGCAGATTCGCCGCGACCGCTTTCTGAGCAAACTCAAAGCCATTGTGCGGTTTCGCGCGGCGGTCGATCGCTACACCGAACGCGGGGTTGGCCAAACGGCATTGCCCGCGGCCGACACGGTGATCTGCCGCTGCGAACACGCCACCCGTGCCGACATCGATCTGGCGCTGGAGCAAGGCGTGCAAGACATCGCCAGTCTGAAAATGCGCACCCGCGTGAGCATGGGCGATTGTCAGGGGCGCATGTGCGTCGGCTATTGCAGCGACCGTTTGCGCCAGGCCACCGGACGTAAGGATGTCGGCTGGCTGCGCCCGCGTTTCCCGATTGATCCGATTCCCTTTTCCGCGTTTCAGTCCGTCGGCACGGAGGCCGTTTCCCATGAGTAAGTTCTACGACGTGATCATCGCCGGTGGTGGCGTGATCGGCGCGTCCTGCGCCTATCAATTATCAAAACGCAAAAATCTTAAAGTCGCGCTGATCGACGCCAAGCGCCCGGGCAACGCCACCCGTGCTTCCGCCGGTGGTTTGTGGGCGATCGGCGAGTCGGTCGGCCTCGGTTGCGGGGTGATCTTTTTTCGCATGATGTCGGCCAACCGCAAGCGCGAAACCCAAGGCGCCGCTGTTGCAGTCGACTCGAGCACGCCGCACATTTTGCCGCCGTCATTCTTCGACTTCGCCCTGCAATCCAACGCGCTGTACCCGGCGCTGCACCGTGAGTTGAAGGACAACCACGGAGTGGATTTCAAGTTCGAAAAAACCGGGCTGAAATTCGTTATTTATGACGATGAGGATCGGTTGTACGCCGAGCACATTGTTGGCTGCATTCCGCATCTGGCCGATCAAGTGCGCTGGCTGGATCGGGCCGAGTTGCGCGCAGCTGAACCGAGTGTCAGCCACGAAGCACGCGGAGCGCTTGAATTCCTCTGCGACCATCAGGTCAGCCCGTTCCGTCTCGCCGATGCCTACACCGAAGGCGCGCGGCAGAACGGCGTCGATATCTACGTCAACACTAACGTGACCGGTGTGTTGCATCACGGTTCGCGGGTCACCGGCGTGCAAACGGCGGAAGAAGGTGTGTTCCACTGCAAAACCCTGATCAACGCGGGCGGTGCCTGGGCGGCAGATTTGAGCGAGTGGGCGACCGGCATCCGTATTCCGGTAAAACCGGTGAAGGGCCAGATTCTGCTGACCGAACGCATGCCGAAAATCCTCAACGGCTGCCTGACCACCAGTGATTGCTACGTGGCGCAAAAGGACAACGGTGAAATCCTGATTGGCAGCACCACCGAAGACAAAGGCTTCGACGTCACCACCACCTATCCGGAAATTGCCGGGCTGGTGCAGGGCGCGGTGCGCTGTTTGCCAGAGCTCAAGGATGTGAACCTGAAACGCACGTGGGCGGGATTGCGCCCGGGTTCGCCGGATGAGTTGCCGATTCTGGGGCCGATGCGCGGCGTGGAAGGGTATTTGAATGCCTGCGGACACTTCCGCACCGGGATTCTGACCTCGGCGATTACCGGCGTGTTGCTGGACAAACTGGTCAACGATGAACCGCTGCCGTTGGACATCACGCCGTTTCTGGCTGATCGCTTTGAAGCCGTGCCGGTCAAGCAAGCCCTGGAACTCGAACTGGCCTGACACAATCCCCCTGTAGGAGCTGCCGAAGGCTGCGATCTTTTGATCCTGATCCTATAAAAAACAACATCAAAAGATCGCAGCCTTCGGCAGCTCCTACAGGATTGGGTGATCACATTAGTTGGGGCTCAGGGCTTACGCGATTCCTCTTCCAGCTGATCCGACTCAAACAGCCGCGCCAGCTCCGCTCTGGCTTCCTGGGCGGTTTGCAGGACTTTGGCCATGTCGTCATAAACCGCATGTTGCGCTTCCAGAACCTGTTCGTCGTGATGCTTGAAGCGTTTGATCCGCGCATCGGCCTGCGCTTGCGTCAACCCAAGCCCCACCAACGTGCGCCGGCTCATTTCCAGACTTGAGTAGTACGTTTCACGAATCGCCTCAGCGCCGACATCCACCAAACGGTGAACATGCTGACGGTTACGCGCGCGAGCGATGATTTTCATGTGCGGATACAGCTTGCGCACCACTTCGGCGGTCTTGATGTTGGTCTCCGGATCGTCCGTGGCAATCACGAAGTATTCCGCCTCGCCGACCTTCGCCGCGTTGAGAATTTCCGCGCGCATCGGGTCGCCGTAGAACACCGGCACACCGCCGAAGCTGCGCGACAGTTCGATGGTTTCCACCGACGTGTCGAGGGCGACAAACTTGATGTTCTGCGCACGCAAAATCCGCGCGACGATCTGACCCATCCGTCCCATGCCAGCGATCACCACGCGCGGGCTGTCGGTGTCGATCTCGCGGAATTTCTCCGGCACTTCCACCGGCTGCACTTTCGGGCTGACCATTTTTGCGCAGATCAACAACAGCAGCGGCGTCACCGCCATCGACAGTGTGATGGTCAGTACCAGCAAATCGTACAGGCGCGGATCGAACAGGTTCTGGTCGCGACCGATCTTGAACACCACAAAGGCAAACTCACCACCGGCCGCCAACACGATACCGAGACGAATTGCGCTGACCTTGTTCAGCCCGCCGGCTAAGCGTCCCACGACAAACAACAGCGGCAGTTTCAGACCAATCAACAGCAGCGTCAGCCCCAGTACAGTAATTGGCGCGCTGAGCAGCAAACTGAGGTTGGCGCCCATGCCGACGCTGATGAAAAACAGACCGAGCAGCAAACCTTTGAACGGTTCGATCTGAGCTTCCAGCTCATGGCGATATTCCGAATCCGCCAACAGCAGGCCGGCGAGAAACGCGCCCAGTGCCATCGACACGCCGACCAGATCCATCAGCCACGCCGTGCCGATCACCACCAGCAACGCGGTGGCGGTCGAGACTTCCGGCAGTCCGGTTTTCGCGACAATACGAAACACCGGGCGCAACAGATAACGGCCGCCGATCACGACCACGGCAATACTGCCCAGCACCTGTAAACCGTGGTTGAGGTCTTGAGCGGCGCTGGTGGTGTGATCGCCGCCGGCCAGCATTGGCACCAGCGCAATCAACGGGATCGCCGCAATGTCCTGAAACAGCAAAATCGCAAACGCCAGCCGACCGTGAGGGCTGGTCAGCTCTTTGCGCTCGGCCAGGCTTTGCAGGCCAAAAGCGGTGGACGACAAGGCCAGACCGAGGCCGAGCACAATCGCGCTGTTGAGCGGTTGGCCGAAGGCGAACAACGCCAACACACCGATCACCGACGCCGTCAGCAGCACCTGCGCCAGGCCAACGCCGAACACCGATTTACGCATCACCCACAACCGTCGCGGCGACAGCTCAAGGCCGATGATGAACAGCAACAACACCACGCCCAATTCGGAAATATGGCTGACGCTTTGCGGGTTACCGATCAGCCCCAGCACGGACGGGCCGATGATCACCCCGGCAAACAGATAACCGAGCACAGCGCCCAATTGCAGACGTTTGGCCAAAGGCACGATAAGCACCGCCGCCAATAGAAAGACGACGATGGCTTGTAACAAATTGCCTTCATGGGGCATGGGTTTACTCCTGACAACGGTACGGCGAATGCGGCAAGGATAAGGGCTGGCCTCGCGATGCACCACAAAACCGCGCATCGCATCCCTTGGACACACCCTGTAGGAGCTGCCGAAGGCTGCGATCTTTTGATCTTTGTTTTGCCTCCAAAAATGAAAGATCAAAAGATCGCAGCCTTCGGCAGCTCCTACAGGAATCCAGATGTGGTTTGTAATAATTTGCATCAATTGGTTACATTCATAGCCCCTGCGTATCAATCCCTGCGAGTCCGCCATGGCCATCAACTTCGACCTCAACGACCTGCAAGCCTTTCGCGCGGTGGTCGAGCAGGGCAGTTTTCGCAAGGCCGCCGACACCGTGCGGCTGTCGCAACCGGCGTTGAGCCGACGTATCGAAAAGCTCGAAGACGCGCTCGGGGTAAAGCTGTTCGAACGCACCACGCGCAAAGTCAGCCTGACTCAGGCCGGGCGCGGGTTTCTGCCCAGCGTCGAGCGTTTGCTGGATGATCTGGATGTTGCGCTGCTCGGCATCAGCGAAGTCGCCTCGACCCGATTGGGTCATGTCACCGTCGCCTGCGTGCCGTCTGCCGCGTACTTCTTCATGCCGCGCGTGGTCGCCCGCTATCACCAGCAATTTCCGCGGATCAAGGTCAAAGTCCTCGACTCCAGCGCCCACGATGTCCTTACCGCCGTGGTCAACGGCGAGGCGGATTTCGGTTTGAGTTTTATGGGCACGCAGGATGCCAAAGTTGATTTTGAACCGCTTGTGCAGGAGTGCTACGTGGTCGCTTGTCGCCGCGATCACCCGTTGGCCGGGCGCAGCAGCGTGACGTGGGACGAGTTTTATCAGCAGGATTACATCTCGCTGGACAAAACCTCGGGCAATCGCTTTTTGCTCGATCAGGCCTTGAGCCGTGTGGTGCCGCAGCGTCAAAGCATCTGCGAGACCCTGCATGTGACGACGATGATTGGTTTGGTGGAGGCCGGGTTGGGCGTGGCGGCGGTGCCGTTGATGGCGATGCCGGGGCCGGATCATCCGATTCTGACGCGAGTGCCGCTGACCGATCCGCAGGTGATGCGCAGTGTCGGCATCATCAAGCGCCGGGATCGTACGTTGACCCCGGCAGCATTGGAACTGGAGCGGCTGGTGGTGGAAATGAAAGTCTTGCCGCCAGAAGTCAGGGCTTGACCGAATCCAGTCCGGTCGCTTGCACGTCAGCCTGGGCGGCGGGCGCGGCGAGATAAGCGAGCAAGGCTTTCGCCTCGGCCGGGTGTTCTGCGTTCACCGGAATACCGGCAGCAAAACGCGTCACCGATTGCACCGATTCCGGAATCTTCGCGACAAAACTCACCCCCGGCACCGGCAGCAATTCGCTGACTTGCTGGAAGCCCAGTTGATAGTCGCCAGTGGCAACCACCGAGCCCACCGGGACTTTTGGGATCATCTTCGCTTTCGGTTTCAGTTGATCTTCGATGCCGAGTTTCTTGAACAATTGCTGCTCGATGTACACGCCGCTGGCGCTGTCGGAGTAAGCCACCGACTGTGCGTCGAGCAGGGTTTTCTTAAGAGCGTCGACGTTGCTGATGTCCGGTTTCGCCGCGCCTTCGCGTACCACCAGGCCGATCCGCGAGTCTGCCAGTTCAACGCGGGAAGCCGGGTCGACCTTGCCTTGTTTGATCAAGTCATCGAGGGCATAGCCGACCATGATCACCACGTCGGCGTGTTCACCGCGCGCGAGGCGATTGGGGATCGCTTCCGGTGCCTTGCCCATCGACGGGCCGAGTTGGGTGTCGAGGGTGTTGCCGGTGGCGGCAGCGAATTTCGGGCCGAGGATTTTGTAGGCAGCGGTGAAGCCCCCCGACGTCATCACGTTCAGTTGTTCGGCGTGTGCCAGAGCGCTGAACGCGAAGAGGGCGAGGGCGGTGAGGTTGAAGAGTTTTTTCATGGTCATTATTCCTTATGCGGCAACCGGTTGCAGACGGCCGCCCGCGCGGCGATAGAGGTACAGCGTCGCGCACAATGCGCACAGCGCGCCGATGCTCATCCAGTAACCCGGCGCAGCTTTGTCGCCGGTGTACTGAATCAGGAAGGTCGACATGGCCGGGGTGAAACCGCCGAAAATCGCGGTCGCCAGGCTATACGCCAGAGAGAAACCAGCCACACGCACTTCTACCGGCATGATCTCGGTCAGCGCCGGAATCATCGCGCCGTTGTACATGCCGTAGATAAACGACAGCCACAGCAGCGACAGCAACATGTGGCTGAAGCTTGGCGCCTGCACCAGATACGACAGCGCCGGATAAGTCGTGGCCAGTGCCAGCAGCGACATCGCGATCAGCACCGGACGACGGCCGATGCGATCCGACAACATGCCGCCGATCGGCAGCCAGAAGAAGTTCGACACGCCGACCAGCAAAGTCACCAGCAGCGCGTCCGAGGTGCTCAGGTGCAGCACGGTTTTGCCGAAGGTCGGCGCGTACACGGTGATCAGGTAAAACGCGGTGGTGGTCAGGGCGACCATCAACATCCCGCCGAGCACCACCACCCAGTTCTGGCCAAGGGTGCGGAACACTTCGCCCATTTTTGGACGGTGTTTGCGCGCGGCAAACTCTTCGGTTTCCGCCAGATTACGACGCAACAGAAAGATGAACGGCACGATCATGCAACCGACGAAAAACGGAATTCGCCAGCCCCAATCGGCAATCACGTCCGGCGCCATCCACGCGTTCAGCGCGAAGCCCAACGCGGCGGCAACGATGATCGCCACTTGCTGACTGGCCGACTGCCACGCGGTGAAAAAGCCCTTGCGGCCCGGCGTGGCGATTTCGGACAAATACACCGAAACCCCGCCCAATTCCGCACCGGCGGAGAAGCCTTGTAACAGACGCCCGATCAGCACCAGCGCCGGCGCAAACAGGCCGATGGTTTCGTATCCGGGCACCAACACAATCAATATCGTGCCGCTGGCCATGATCGACAACGTGACGATCAAACCCTTACGACGACCGACGTCATCGATGTACGCACCGAGCACGATTGCCCCCAGCGGACGCATCAAAAAGCCTGCGCCGAACACCGCGAAGGTCATCATCAGGGACGCGAATTCACTGCTCGCCGGGAAGAACACCGACGCGATTTGTGTGGCATAGAAGCCGAACAGAAAGAAGTCGAACTGTTCGAGGAAGTTGCCCGAGGTCACCCGGAAAATGGCGCCGGCCCGCGAGCCGCCGTGAGGGATTGTGGCTGTCATAGCAAAGTACTCCACCGCTTTTATGACGTGCGCCACGGAGAGTCTGCGCACGGATGTTATTGGGGCGGATGGTGGCGCAGGTGTAACAATATGTTAATTGCATTGTTGGCATGCATTGATGTGTAAAGCGGATCAATGCGCCAGCGAACGCTTTTGTGGGAGCCGAGCTTGCTCGCGAAAGCGGTAGAACAGTTGATGAAGAGGTTGGCCGTGCCTACGCCTTCGCGAGCAAGCTCGGCTCCTACAGGTTTTGTGGTGTTCACGAAATTCGTAGACACCTGAAAATCTTGTAGGAGCAGAGCTTGCTCGCGAAGGCGGCATGACCGGCGACTACAATTTCCCGGCCAGCCATAGCAAAAACACGGAATGATTCCCGCGCCCCGCAGTCGGAGTTCAGGTATCACACATCAATAGAGGTTCACCGATGAACAGCAAAACCCTAATCGCCAGCCTGGCCCTCGTCGCCGGCATTGCCGGGATCAGTCCACTTGTTCAAGCGGCGCAAACCTCAAGCGATCCCTCCGTTCAATCCCCGGTCAGCGACCGCGAATTGAAGGTCAACGACCGCGCCCCGGATATCTATCAACGCAGCGAAAAAGCCATCGACTGGAAAGCCAAAGGCCTGAAAAAACCGGTTGAGCAGGCGCAATGGGTGCAGATCAATGACCAGTACGTCATGGTGATGATTACCAACGGTACGATTGTCGAGATGAAACCGGTTCCGCGTTAAGTCCGGATTCAAAAGCCCTGCGCATGCACTCGCGCAGGGCTTTCCCCGCCCAACCGATACTGATTATTCCCACTGCGCTTAGCCTCATACATCGCCAGATCGGCAATGTGCAGCAGCCGATCCATCGCCGTCGCGTGATCCGGAAACACCGCCACCCCAAGGCTGGTGCCGATGTGGCGCTGGTCGTTGCCGATGCTGATCGGTGGCGACAGTTCGATGAAAATTTTCTGACAGATGCTGCGGGCTTCGTCCTGTAGGTTGAGGCTCGGTGACAGGCCCTGCAGGATGACCACGAATTCGTCACCGCCAATCCGCGCGACGGTGTCGGTGCTGCGCAGGATGCGTTTCAGGCGGGTGGCGGTGGTGATCAAAACGCGGTCGCCGGCGGCATGGCCGTAGAGGTCGTTGATGTTTTTGAAACCGTTGAGGTCGACGAACACCAGCGCGACGCGGGTTTCAGTTTGTCGCGCCTGATCGAGTGCTTCGGACAGCCGTTGCTCCAGCACCAGACGATTGGGCAAACCGGTCAGCGGATCGAAGTGGGCGAGGTGCTGGAGGTAACTGGCCGAGGCCTTTTCTTCAGTGATGTCGCGCACCACGCCCATCATTTTGATCACCGCATCGTGGTCGTTGCGCACTACGTTGCCGGTCTCGCGCAGCCAGCGAATCGTGCCGTCGGGCCAGACCACGCGGTATTCCTCGTCATGGTTTTCCCCGGTTTCCAGGCAACGTAACTCACCGTCGCGCACCCGCACGCGGTCATCCGGGTGTACGCAGGAGCAGAAGAGGGCGTAGGACGGGGTGATGTCACCGATCTTGAAACCGAACATGCCGTAGATGGCGTCCGACCAGTACAACCGATCGGTATCGACCTCCCAATCCCAAGTGCCAATTCGCGCGAAATATTGGCTACGTTTAAAGCGCTCGGCATCGCCGTCTTGATGAATGTTCTGGCCATCGGCTGCGCGGGTCAACAGCTCTCGGTAATCGGCGAGTTGCCGACGCAATTCACGTTCGCGCCAGAACAGCACGGCAATCACCGCCAGCAAAATCACGCCAACGGCGAGGCCGATCCAGAGCTGGGTCATTGGGGCGCTGCCGGCATGGCGAATCGGTCCGTGAAGTAGTGGCGGTTGGCTATCTTAATGCGTCATCACTCGATTCGGATACAGCGTTGATCTGCGTGTTCGGGTTGCCAACAGCCAGCAATTCTGGGAAAACGGCGGCCTGCTGAACAATAGAGCGAATGTTATGAATGATGAACTGCAGGTAATCGATCTTCAGGTAGGCGAGGGCAAAGCCGCCGTCAAAGGCGCGCTGATCACCACCCAATACACAGGCTGGCTGGAAGACGGCAGCGAGTTCGATTCTTCCTACAGCCGTGGCAAACCTTTTCAGTGCGTGATTGGCACCGGTCGTGTGATTAAGGGCTGGGATCAAGGGCTGATGGGGATGCAGGTGGGCGGCAAGCGTAAATTGCTGGTGCCGGCGCATTTGGGTTATGGCGAGCGGACGATGGGCAAGATTCCGCCGAATTCGAATCTGGTGTTTGAGATTGAGTTGCTGGAGGTTTTGACTCGGGAGGATTGAGGTGGCGGACGGCTATTGGGCTGGATGAGGGACTTGCCCTCATCCAAATGACATTCGGCGTATCAGGTGAATACGTCGATATCGTCAAGCGTATCTTCGATCGTCCCTACGAGAGAGGGAAATCTCTCCTTGGTTATTTCCAGCGCCGGCAAGACCGTTTCGGTATCCAGTTCGCCATGTCGGCGTGCGATGTGGCCGAGAGCAGTAACTGCGGACGCCACAATCGCTTCGGTTTCGCTGGAGAGGTGTTTCAGGCAGATGTCCTCTGCCCAAGCTCTGTCTTCCTCGGTTAATCCAATAGAAATCAATCCGATAATGACGCTCTTGTTAACGCCGCTAGCAAGAAGTCCTATCGCGTGTTCGCGGGATATTGATGAATCGTCATATTCAAGGTTCAGCGGGGTTAACCTCTTACGCCAATGAATACATCCAGCTCCATAGGTAGTTGCTCAGCAATTACTTCGCTGATTTGTTGAACTTGATCACTTGTCAGCAGCCACTCTCCATCAGGGCTATCATCCAAATTCTTCCAGCCCAGTACGGCGAGCACGGCGGGTTCGGATTTTTGATTCACAGTGAACTCATATTTTAATGAGTCATCGTAGTCATCATCTTTCAAAAAACCGCTAATCCATAAAAACATCAGTAACCTCCTGGTCATTTTGGGGTTGATCTTTCAGGGTCTGCTGGATCGATCTGCTCCCCTGTCTCGTGGTTAAACTCGCCAAGATGTTTGCCCTGTTTGTTATAAAGCTCAATCGCGCCAGTCTTACTGTCCCACTCGTAAATTCGACCCTTCCTGTCTTTCCATCGGCTTCGTCTGCTACCGCCGCCTTGAACGCTGCTTTTGGATTTGACAGGAAAGGTATCCGGGAATGCGGGGAGAGCTACCGGGGGCCTGTGGTACTTGATATCACCGCCGAGAGCGGGTCTTGAAAGCACAACATACAGAGGCGGCACCCCTGAGTCAGCCGGAAAAACCAGAATGAAATCCTGGTACTCCGGTGGGTAAACCGGATTGACGATGATCCTGTCTGCTTGTTCGGTCGGAGGGTACCTAGAGCAAGGGTTCCCACTGTGGTGGGCAAGTTGCTGCCGCCGATTCTTTTTAAGGGGATATTTCCAAGGGCATCTCTTTCGCGCCCGCCTAACAGGGCCAACTCTCCAAAATCGGCCAGCTTCTCGACAGGGATGAATCCGGCGTTGCTGGCATGATTGATGACACCATCCGGAAGCTTGCAGCTCTTGGCAAATACACAACCTTTTGTTTCGGGCTGAACTTGTATCGGTTGTTTGATAAGTCGATTTTCGTAAGCTTGCTGTCTGGCCAACATATCTTCGTAAGCTGTTTGCCTGGCGTCGCGTTCTGCCAGTTCGGTGGCGGTCATGTAGCGTGTGGTGATGTGGTGCCCGTCACCAGCGGGTGGGTTTTGAACCCGAGGGATGTCAGATCTAAGAGGCATGAGCGTCCTTGTTCCATCGTCAAAAAGCGATGTGGACGCTAAATCAATATGCATCAGTTAGATGTAGGACGAGTCTGAAGCTCTAGTGCTTGTTACAAGTGTAAAAATCATGGTTGGGCGACAGGTTTAACAACTTATCGAGCGAAAACTTATCGATTTTGCCCTTTAGCAAATCCTTGAGCTGAAACTCACCGATTCCAAGTCGTTTGGCTGCTTTCTTCGGTGGATCATCCGAGCTCTTAACGGTCTCGCAAAGCGTACGCATCAGTTTGGCTCGCAGACGCATATTGGCTGCGTTCTGCGGAGTGTCTTCCAGTGCATCCCAAATACTTGAAAAGCATTGATTGTGGTCTGGATGATCCTTCATGGGTTCATAGCCTGTTTCCTTGGTTTCAGACGGCCTGCTTTTTTGTGGCGAGGGAACTTGCTCCCGCTGGGTTGCGTAGCGACCCTAAAACCATTCGATCCGGGTAATTCAGATACACCGCAGATACCGGTTTTGCGACTGTTTCGCAGCCGAGCGGGACGGTGCGACGATTCGACAAGCTCCCTCGCCACAGTTTTCAGTCTCAGTTTCGGGTGGGCGGTTCGAGGTTGTCGAGGGCGCGGTTGACGGCGAGTTCGCCGAGCATGACGACTTGCTGGATGCCGAGCAGGGTGTTGCGGTAGGGCGTTTCGAGCAGGCCGGCGAAGTCGCTGAGCATGATGCTGGCGGAGGCCATGGATTCGCAGGCGTGGGCTAACAGGGATTCGGTTTCCATGTCCGGCGCGACGATGAACATGGTGCTGGGTTTTCGTTCGGACGGGAGGTGCGGTTTGAGGTAATGGTCGAGGGCGCGTTCGGCAGCTTCGTGGAGTTTTCTGGAATTGGGGGCGGAGTAGGGGGAGGTTGGATCTGATTCGGGTATGGCATCTGTTTCCGGTGGATTCGGCGTTACTTTGAACATTGCGGAGGTTTCCAAAGTGATGCTGACACCACTTCGCGACTAAACGAGAGGAGGCAGCTATACGCAGGTTAGTCGACCGGAAAACCCACCCAAACCGGCGCACCCGAAGGCGCCCTGCGCACAGCTACCATTGAGTGAGGTATCGAAATACCTACTGTCTGGAACGTTGTACAGATTGAGTGGATTACCGAGCGACTAAACCCGATCACTGAACATTCAGTGACGCGAACCAAGTTACCGGCAGCCCCCAAACCGCACAAGCCGGCGGATTCTGGCGTAGTTGTAGGCAAAGGCGCAAGGCGCTGTAGCCTTGTGGATGATGCCGAAATGATGCTGCGTTTTTCCGGGCCTCTTCGCGAGCAAGCCCGCTCCCACAGGGGATTCGAGCCCGACGCAAATCAACTGTGGGAGCGGGCTTGCTCGCGAAGGCGGCCTATCAGTCACTCAAGAAACTGAACATCGGCATCCGCCCATTCAGCGAAGGCCGGTAATGCCAGGCCAGTCGCTCCAGATTCACACCGTGATCGAGGATTTCTCTGACAGTCGCACTGGCAATTTCCATCGCCAGTATTTGCCCGGGACACTGGTGCCGTCCGCTGCCAAAACTGAAACTGCGCCGGTTCGGGCGATCCGGCAAAAACTGCTCAGGATGCTCGTTCAACGCCGGATCCCGATTGGCCGAGGCCAACAACAGCAGAATCACATCCCCAGCCTCAACGCGCACCCCATCAATCTCGCAGGACTGCGCCACAAACCGTCGCGTGTTCTGCACTGACGGATCAAAACGCTGCACTTCCGCCAACACCGCTTCCATCGACGCCTCACGCAAATTGGGCTGACGTTTTAGCGCCACCAAAGCATTACCAATCAACCCGGCAGTGGCTTCGTAAGTTTGTGAACACAGCCCGATCAAATTGGCGATCAGCGCTTCTTCATCCCCTTCAAATCGCCGCTGAATTTCCGTCAGCAAAGCGCTGTCTGCCTCAGCCAGCAACTCGATGAAATACCCGCGCAACTGCTCAGCCGCCGCATGCGCGGCAGCTAATTGCAGGTCATTGCTCAACGGTGAGAGACAGGCGATGAAATCCGCCGTCAGCTCACTGATCGCCCGGCCCTGCGACGGGGTAAAACCAAGCAGCGCCGCGACCACGCAAACAGGCCCGCGAAACATGGCTTTATATGAGCCGTCGGCGTCCACGTTTATCAACCGGGCAGCCACCAAGGCGCGAACCTCGGCTTTATTGATCAGCTCAAGCGCAGGCTCGATTGCCGAACGCGGGCAACGCTGACGCTCGCCATCATTCATCCGCATCAACTGGCCGAACACTTTGCCGGCCATGCCGCCGGCAATCGCTTTCGGCACGGGTTCCTGTGCAGGACGCACGCGGCAATCGGCATGCGCCAACACCGCGCACACCACACGGGCACTGCTGGCGACCCACAATTTCAGTTCCTGATGAAACACCAAGCCTCCTTGAGCACGCAGCGATGCGTAATAAGGATAGGGATCGGTATGAGTCGCAGCGTTGATCGGATCCATGGTTCGCAGCCTTGTCGTCAGGAAAGTGTTGCGAGTATCGTCAGTCGTCAGCGGCGACGATTCGTCCGGGAGCGAAATATGCACGCAGAACATCAAGACATCGGCGTTTCTCAAGTGGCCGCCGCCATCGCGGAATCGGCGCGTACGAAAATGCTCTGCTCGCTGATGGACGGCCACGCCCGCACCCCTACGGAGCTGGCAGCCATCGCCGAGGTCAGCGCCTCCACGGCCAGTGCGCACCTGGCCAAACTCAAGGATCTCGCGCTGGTGCGTCTGCATGTGCAGGGCCGTCATCGTTATTACAGCCTCGCCGATCAGCGCGTCGCCCAGGCGTTGGAAGCCTTGATGGTGATTGGCCAGAGCGCCGCGCCGACGTTCAAACCGCACACGCCGGATCGTCTGCAATTCGCGCGAACGTGCTATGACCATATGGCGGGGACACTGGCGGTGTGGCTGCATGACCGTTTTATCGAGGCGGGATGGCTGGTGGAGACGGACGAGCAGGCGTATCGCTTGAGTGACAGTGGCGCGGCGCTGTTTGAAGGTCTGGGTATCGAGGTTCAGGATTTGAGCACGTTGCGCCGCAAGTTTGCTTGTCCTTGTCTGGACTGGAGCATGCGTCGGCCGCATCTGGGTGGCTCGTTAGGGGCGGCGTTGTTGCAAGCGGCGTTGAGGCGTAAGTGGGTGACGCAGGATCTGGACAGTCGGGCGTTGGCGTTGACGGCCGTAGGGCGCAGGGAATTCGGGGCTCGGTTTGGTGTTGAGGTGGCGATTGATAAAGGCCAGATCAAAAGATCGCAGCCTTCGGCAGCTCCTACAGGAGGTGTGTACACCCGATGAACCCCGATCCCGAATCTACGTAGGAGCTGCCGAAGGCTGCGATCTTTTGATCTTCGCTCCAAGCCGACGAGGGGTCGTGCCCAACCTTGTGCGCAAGCTCGCGACGCTATACTGTATATCCAAACAGTAAAGAGCCCGCGCCATGCAAATCATCGACAAGCTGAGCATTCTCGCCGACGCCGCCAAGTACGACGCGTCATGTGCGAGCAGCGGTGCGCCCAAACGCAGCTCCGAGGGCAAGAGTGGCCTGGGCTCGACCGATGGCATGGGCATTTGCCACAGCTACACGCCGGACGGGCGCTGCGTGTCGTTGTTGAAGATTCTGCTGACCAATTTCTGTCTCTACGATTGCCAATACTGCGTCAATCGCCGCTCCAGCGATGTGCCCCGCGCACGTTTTACGCCGGAAGAAGTGGTGGCGCTGACCATGGATTTCTACCGGCGCAACTGTGTCAGCGGCTTGTTCCTCAGCTCCGGAATCATCCGCTCGGCGGACTACACCATGGAGCAACTGGTACGCGTCGCGAAGCTGCTGCGCGAAGAACATGAATTTCGCGGTTACATCCACCTTAAAACCATCCCTGAAGCCGATCCTGCGTTGATCGAAGAAGCGGGGCGTTATGCCGATCGTTTGAGCGTGAATATCGAACTGCCCACCGACGCCAGCCTGCAGACGTTGGCGCCGGAGAAGGATATCGGCTCGATCAAGCTGGCCATGAACACCATCTACACCGGTGTGCAAACCGTCCTTAACGAACCCCGTTCAGCGAAGTTCGCACCCGCCGGACAAAGCACGCAAATGATCGTCGGCGCCGATGACACCGACGACAGCACAATTTTGCACAGTGCGCAGTCGCTGTACGGCAACTTCCGTTTGCGCCGCGTTTACTATTCGGCATTCAGCCCGATCCCCGACAGCCCGAAAAGCGTGCCCCTCGCCGCGCCGCCATTGATGCGTGAACACCGTCTGTACCAAGCCGATTTCCTCCTGCGCAGCTACGGTTACAGCGCTGACGAACTGCTCAAGGGCCCGGGCAATCTGGCCTTGGACATCGATCCGAAACTGGCGTGGGCACTGCAGAATCGTGAAGTGTTCCCGCTGGATCTGAACCGTGCCGAAGCGTCTCTGATTTCACGCATCCCCGGCATCGGCCTGCGCACCACCGAACGCCTGGTCGAGCTGCGTCGTCAGCGCCGAATCCGCTACGAAGACGTCGCGCGCATGCGCTGCGTGCTGGCCAAGGCCAAGCCGTTCATCATCACCAGCGATTACCACCCACAGCAGGCCGAAGTCACCAGCCATTTGCTCTATCAGCAATTGCGCGACCGGCCGATGCCGCAACAGATGGGGTTATGGGGATGATCAATCTTGATTGCGACGATCTGTTCGAGACGTGGCGTCAGCAAGCGCGTTGGCTGTTGAGCCATGAAATCGATCCAAGTCTGGTGAGCTGGGCGTCGGAAGGGGTGGGAGACCTGTTCGCCAGTGATGCTCCAGTTCCAGAAGGTCAGGGGCCGTTTATGGCGAGGATCCCGCGTGTATTGCTCGATACGCTGGAACAAGCGGCGCAATACCGCGGCGATCAGCGCTGGAGCCTTTTGTATGAAGTGCTGTGGCGGGTCAGCCATGGCGATCGCACGGCCATGCTCGCCGGAGACAAGCTTGGCAGCGAGTTGCAGCGACGTATCAAACAGGTGCGCCGCGAAGCCCATCACCTGCATGCGTTTGTGCGCTTCATCGAACGCCCGTCAGCCAGCGCTGGCCCGCAATACGTGGCGTGGCACGAACCGGCGCACGACATCCTGCACAGTGCCAGCGAACATTTCATCGGGCGCATGGGCCGCCATCGCTGGCTGATCGCGACGCCGCGTGACGGGGTTTATTACGATGGCGAGCAACTGATTCACCAGCGTCAATGCCCCGTGGAATGGCAGCAACTGGCGCAGAACGTCGATGATCCGCATGGTGATCTGTGGTTGACGTATTACAGCCACATCTTCAATCCAGCGCGGTTGAATCCGAAGGTCATGCAGGGACATTTGCCGGTGCGGTTCTGGAAGAATCTGCCGGAGGGGGAGTTGATTCCTGGACTGATTACCCAGGCGCGGATGGGGAAACAGCAGAACGGGCAGGCGAGTGGGATTTCTACGCGGGCCGGTAAAAGGATTGCGCTGAAAAGCCCCTCACCCTAGCCCTCTCCCGGAGGGAGAGGGGATTGATCGAGGTGTACTCCCGAGCTACACCGACCTGAAATATCGCGTCGAACTCAGGGTTTGAGAGGCACAAAGATCGGCTCCCTCTCCCTCGGGAGAGGGCTGGGGTGAGGGGAGAAATCTCAAGCCCGACACAAAAATCCCCACAAATCGCCATAAAAAGCCCCCCACCAATCACTCGGTGGAGGGCTTTTATACATCCAGAGCCGTCAAATCAAACCTTAACGATCCAACCCGCTGGCGCTTCGATGTCGCCGGTCTGTACACCGGTCAGCTCTTTATAAAGCTTCTGGGTCACAGGGCCGACTTCTGTCTCGCTGTGGAACACATGCAGATGATCGTTGTAGCTGATGCCACCGATCGGCGTGATCACTGCCGCAGTACCGCAAGCGCCGGCTTCTTTGAAGTCCGACAGCTTGTCGATCAGCACGTCGCCTTCAACCACTTCCAGGCCCAGACGCGATTTCGCCAGTTCAATCAGCGACAGGCGGGTGATGCCTGGCAGAACCGACGGCGAGTTCGGGGTGATGAACTTGTTGTCGTGGGTGATCCCGAAGAAGTTGGCCGAACCGACTTCTTCGATCTTGGTGTGGGTCATCGGATCCAGATAGATCGCGTCAGCGAAGTTGGCTTTCTTGGCTTTCGAGCCCGGCATCAGGCTGGCGGCGTAGTTGCCGCCGACTTTGGCTGCGCCGGTGCCTTGTGGAGCGGCGCGGTCGTAGCTGGAAATCTGGAAGTTATGCGGGGTCAGGCCGCCCTTGAAGTAGGCGCCGACCGGGATGCAGAAGATCGAGAAAATGAACTCGGGGGCAGTGCGCACGCCGATGTTGTCACCCACGCCGATCACGAACGGGCGCAGGTACAGCGCGCCGCCGGTGCCATAAGGCGGAATGAAACGCTCGTTGGCACGAACCACTTCCTTACAGGCTTCGATGAACTGCTCGGTATCAACGGTCGGCATCAGCAGACGCGCGCAGCTGCGTTGCATACGCAGGGCGTTCTGATCCGGGCGGAACAGGTTGATCGAGCCGTCCTTGCAACGATAGGCCTTCATGCCTTCGAAGCACTGCTGGCCATAGTGAAGAGCAGTCGAGCCTTCGCTGATGTGCAGCACGTTATCTTCGGTCAGGGTGCCCTTGTCCCACTCGCCATCGCGAAAGTACGACAGATAGCGCTTGTCGGTCTTGATGTAGTCAAAACCCAGCTTGTCCCAATTGATGCTTTCGTTACCCATGACACCCTCTATCACTGAACAACCGTCGAAACGGTTCAAGGCTTCTGACGTTTTTTGGATGGGCACAACAATACTTCATTCTTGAGCGGTTTCGCAGCCCGGACTATCGGATGACAGACAGATAAATCGCGTTGCTCTCAAGAATTCGCGAGCAAGCCCGCTCCCACATTTGAAATGCATTCCCCCTGTGGGAGCGGGCTTGCTCGCGAAGAGGCCATCACAGCCCCCGTAAATTACAGGTGCAACGCATGCCCGAGGGCACGCAACGCCGCTTCCTGCACCGCTTCTCCCAAGGTCGGATGCGCATGGATGGTGCCGCCGATGTCCTCGAGCCGCGCGCCCATTTCCAGGCTTTGCGCAAACGCTGTCGACAACTCGGACACGCCAACGCCCACCGCCTGCCAGCCGACAATCAGATGATTGTCCCGACGAGCGACCACGCGCACGAAGCCGCTTTTCGACTCCAGCGTCATCGCTCGGCCATTCGCCGCGAACGGGAAACTCGCAACAATGCAGTCCAGCCCCGCAGCTTTAGCCTCGTCCGGCGTCTTGCCGACCACCACCAATTCCGGATCGGTAAAGCACACCGCAGCAATCGCCGTCGGGCTGAATTCGCGGGTTTTACCGCTGATCAACTCGGCAACCATTTCGCCCTGCGCCATGGCGCGGTGGGCCAGCATCGGCTCGCCACTCAAATCGCCAATCGCGTAGACGTTGCGCATGCTGGTCTGGCAGCGGCTGTCGATCTTGATCGCCGAGCCGTTCATGTCCAGATTCAGCGCTTCCAGATTCCAGCCCTGTGTATTCGGCTTGCGACCGACTGCTACCAGCACCTGATCGGTTTCCAGGTTCAGCGTCTCGCCCTCAGGATCGCGCACCTGCAACGTGCCGTCGAAACCCAGCACGCTGTGTTTCAGGAACAGCTTCACGCCCATTTGTTTCAACGCATCGTGCACCGGTTGCGTCAGTTCGGCGTCGTAGGCCGGCAGGATGCGATCCTGAGCCTCGACCACACTGACGTCAGCACCGAGCTTGCGATAAGCGATGCCCAATTCCAGACCGATGTAACCCCCACCCACCACTACCAGACGTTTCGGCACGGATGTCGGCGCCAGCGCTTCGGTGGAGGAGATGATCGGCCCGCCAATCGGCAGGATCGGCAGATTGACGCTGGTCGAACCGGTTGCCAGTACCAGATGCTCGCACTGAATGCGCGTGTCGCCGACTTCAACAGTCTTGCCGTCGATGACTTTGGCCCAGCCATTGATCACTTGAACCTTGTTTTTCTTCAGCAGGGCAGCCACGCCAGTGGTCAGGCGATCAACGATGCCGTCCTTCCACTCGACACTTTTGCTGATGTCGAGCGTCGGCGCCGAAACGCTGATGCCCAGCGCCGAATGCTGACTGTGATGCCGGGTCTGGTGAAACTGCTCAGCCACATGAATCAACGCTTTCGACGGGATGCAGCCGATGTTCAGGCAGGTGCCGCCCAGCGATTGGCCTTCGACCAGAATCGTCGGAATGCCCAGTTGCCCGGCGCGAATCGCGGTTACATAACCGCCGGGGCCACCGCCGATGATCAGCAGCGTGGTGTTCAGAGATTGCATGCGCGACTTACTCCACAAACAAAGTGGCAGGTTGTTCGATCAGGCCACGAATGGCCTGGATGAAGAGTGCCGCGTCCATGCCATCGACCACGCGGTGATCGAACGAGCTGGAGAGGTTCATCATCTTGCGGATCACCACTTGGCCTTTGACGACCATTGGCCGTTCGACGATTTTGTTGACGCCGACGATGGCCACTTCCGGCAGATTCAACACTGGCGTACTGACGATACCGCCCAGCGCACCGAGGCTGGTGAGGGTGATGGTCGAACCGGACAACTCATCGCGACTGGCCTTGCCATTGCGCGCGGCGTTGGCCAAACGCGAGATTTCCGTGGCGCTGTCCCACAGGCTGCGCGTTTCGGCGTGACGCACCACCGGCACCATCAGGCCGACATCGCTTTGCGTGGCGACGCCAACATGCACGGCGCCGAGGCGGGTGATGACCTGAGCTTCGTCGTCGTAACGGGCATTCATCTGCGGGAAGTCGCGCAGGGCGACGACCAAGGCGCGGACGAGGAACGGCAGCAAGGTCAACTTGCCACGGCTGGCACCGTGTTTTTCATTCAGGTGCGCACGCAGTTCTTCGATTGCGGTGACGTCGATTTCTTCGACATAACTGAAGTGTGCGGCACGCTGGGTAGCGTCCTGCATGCGCTGGGCGATCTTGCGGCGCATGCCGATCACTTGAATCTGTTCTTCGTCATTACGCTGGGCGTAAGCAGCGGCAACCGGCGCCGAAGCGTTCGACTGACCTTGCGCCAAGTAGGCTTCAAGGTCTTCGTGCAACACCCGACCGGCCGGGCCGGAACCGCGCACCAGACGCAATTGAATGCCCAGATCCAGCGCATGTTTGCGCACGGCCGGGGAGGCGAGAGGACGTTCGTCTGCTTCGCGAGCAACCATCGGGCCTTGGCAAACGGGAGCCGGACGCGGGGCGGCTGGAGCAGGTTTGCTCTCAACAACGGCCTCAACTTTCGGCGCAACGGGTGCTTCTTTAACAGGCGCAGGCGCGGCGGATTCTTTCAGATTGCCGGCACCCTCAACCTCGATGCTGATCAGCACACTGCCAACCGCCATCACTTCACCCGGCTGACCACCAAGCGCAATCACCTTGCCATGCACCGGCGACGGAATATCGACCATGGCCTTGTCAGTCATCACGTCCGCCAGCACCTGATCTTCAACGATCAGATCGCCCACCTTGACGTGCCACTGCGACAGTTCTACTTCTGCGATGCCTTCGCCGATGTCCGGCATCTTGATAACGTGCGTGCCCATTCAGACCTCCATAACCCGTTTCAACGCCGCGCCCACTCGGGACGGCCCTGGGAAATACGCCCACTCCTGCGCGTGCGGGTAGGGGGTGTCCCAACCGGTGACGCGTTCGATCGGCGCTTCCAGGTGATGGAAGCAATGCTCTTGCACCAACGACACCAGTTCGGCGCCGAAACCGCAGGTGCGCGTGGCTTCGTGAACCACCACGCAACGGCCGGTTTTCTTCACCGACTTGACGATGGTTTCCAGATCCAGCGGCCACAGGCTGCGCAGGTCGATGACTTCGGCATCGACGCCGCTTTCTTCGGCAGCGACTTGCGAGACATACACGGTGGTGCCGTAAGTCAGCACGGTCACGTCCTTGCCCGGACGGGTGATCGCGGCAACGTCCAGCGGCACGGTGTAGTAACCGTCCGGAACCTGCGCTTGCGGGTGTTTCGACCACGGCGTTACCGGACGGTCGTGATGGCCGTCGAACGGGCCGTTGTACAGGCGTTTTGGCTCGAGGAAGATCACCGGGTCATCGTTTTCGATGGAGGCGATCAGCAGGCCTTTGGCGTCATACGGGTTGGATGGCATCACGGTGCGCAAACCGCAGACCTGAGTGAACATCGCCTCGATGCTCTGGCTGTGCGTCTGGCCACCGTAAATGCCGCCGCCGCACGGCATGCGCAGGGTCATCGGTGCGGTGAATTCGCCGGCCGAGCGATAACGCAGGCGCGCCGCTTCAGAAATGATCTGGTCGGACGCCGGGTAGACGTAGTCAGCGAACTGAATCTCGGCAACCGGACGCAGACCGTAAGCGCCCATGCCCACGGCCACGCCGACGATGCCGCTTTCAGAAATCGGTGCGTCGAATACACGCGAGGCGCCGTACTTGGTTTGCAGGCCTTCGGTGCAACGGAACACGCCGCCGAAATAGCCGACGTCCTGACCGAACACGACGACATTGTCATCACGCTCAAGCATCACATCCATGGCCGAGCGCAGGGCCTGGATCATGGTCATGGTGGTCGTGGTCATGGCGGTTTCCAGCTGAATATTGTTGTTGTGATCGTTCATGTCAGATCCCCAACTGCTGACGCTGGCGCTTCAAGTGCTCCGGCATCTCTTTGTAGACGTCTTCGAACATGGTCGCGGCGCTTGGAATCTGGCCGCCGGCGAGGGTGCCGTACTGTTCGGCCTGTTTCTGCGCGGCAATCACTTCGGCTTCGAGCTCGGCGCTGACGGCGGCGTGCTCTTCGTCCGACCAGTGGCCAACCTTGATCAGGTGCTGTTTCAGGCGAGCGATCGGGTCGCCGAGCGGGAAGTGGCTCCAGTCATCGGCCGGGCGGTATTTCGACGGATCGTCGGAGGTCGAGTGCGGGCCGGCGCGGTAGGTGACCCATTCGATCATGGTCGGGCCGAGGTTGCGGCGGGCGCGTTCGGCAGCCCAGGCAGAAGCGGCGTAGACCGCGTAGAAGTCGTTGCCATCGACGCGCAGAGAAGCGATGCCGCAACCGACGCCGCGTCCGGCGAAAGTAGTGGCTTCACCACCGGCGATGGCCTGGAAGGTCGAGATCGCCCATTGGTTATTCACTACGTTGAGGATCACCGGCGCGCGATAAACGTGAGCGAAGGTGAGGGCGGTGTGGAAATCCGATTCGGCGGTCGCGCCGTCACCGATCCACGCCGAAGCGATTTTGGTGTCGCCCTTGATTGCGGAAGCCATGCCCCAGCCGACCGCCTGAATGAACTGGGTCGCGAGGTTGCCGGAAATGGTGAAGAAACCAGCCTCTTTAACCGAGTACATGATCGGCAACTGACGGCCCTTGAGCGGATCGCGCTCGTTGGACAGCAGTTGGCAGATCAGGTCGACCAGTGGCACTTCGCGGGCCATCAGAATGCTTTGCTGACGGTAGGTCGGAAAGCACATGTCGTCGATGTTCAGCGCCAACGCCTGAGCACTGCCAATGGCTTCTTCGCCAAGGCTTTGCATGTAGAACGACATCTTTTTCTGACGTTGGGCGACCACCATGCGGTTGTCGTAAATCCGCGTCTTGAGCATGGCGCGCATGCCTTTGCGCAGGATCTCGACCGGCACGTTTTCAGCCCAAGGGCCGAGGGCATTGCCCTGATCGTCGAGCACACGAATAAGCCCACGCGCCAGGTCGGCGGTGTCGGCAGGTTCGACGTCGATGGAAGGTTTGCGCACCGTACCGGCATCGGTCAGATGCAGGTAGGAAAAATCGGTTTTGCAGCCTGGACGGCCCGAGGGTTCAGGGACGTGCAGACGCAGCGGTTCATACGCTTGGGTCATGGCTTCTACGCTCGATCTTGTGAATTTCTTGTAGTGAGCTGGCAGTCATCCTTCGGTAGAAGAAATCTTGTCCTACAACAATCATAGGCCGGGCCAAGAAGAATATTTATCTCTGTTTCGTTGCACTGGAGACGATTTGCAGATAGAAATTCTGCATAAACATAAAAAACAGGTGGTTTTGTCTCATGCGCAAACTGGATCGTACTGACATCGGCATTCTCAACAGCCTTCAAGAGAACGCGCGCATTACCAACGCCGACCTTGCACGCTCGGTGAATCTGTCGCCGACGCCGTGCTTCAATCGGGTGAAAGCGATGGAAGAATTAGGCCTGATTCGCGAGCAGGTGACGCTGCTGGACGCCGATCTGCTGGGGCTGCACGTGAACGTGTTTATTCACGTCAGCCTGGAGAAACAGGTGGAGTTGGCGTTGCAGCATTTCGAAGAAGCGATTTCTGATCGCCCCGAAGTGATGGAGTGCTATTTGATGGCCGGCGACCCGGATTACCTGATCCGGGTGCTGGTGCCAACGATTCAGTCGCTGGAGCGCTTCATGATGGACTTTCTGACCAAAGTGCCGGGGGTGGCGAATATCCGCTCGAGTTTTGCGTTGAAGCAGGTGCGGTATAAAACCGCGCTGCCGTTGCCGGCGAATGGGTTGACGTTGGGCGCGTGATCCCCAAATCAACCCGGATCGAATAAGAGCATCAAGGGGGCGTTATGTAGAAAGTGCGCGTGACGATTGTGGGTTCGAGTGCGTTTTCCTGGAATATGGTTATGCTGTTTTTGCCATATTGAAAAGCTTTTCCAGAACGACCTTTCCAGTTGCCATTGTCGTCGACCTTGGCAATGACTATCGGAATGTCTCCTTCAAATTCATCTATATAAACCGCTCTTGCACCCGGCTGTCCTGTTCCGGCGAATTCAGGGTCAAGTTGATGAACCGTCGAGCCTTCATCCGGGTACTCAATAGTGAATGGTACTTGTGGTTCGACATTAAACACCACGGTCGCTTTGCTGGTTGTTCCGTCCTCATAAGTCTGAAGCGCGATCCATTTTTTTTCTCCAGCCGATAGGCCTTTAACGTCGATCATCCAATTGTGCGATGTATCAACAGTAGCGTTGCCTATCGGGTGCGAGTCTTCAGTCAGGAGTATGTGAGCCCCTACGGTGCCAGTGCCGTAGGTTGAAAAAATTGATCCCGTTGTTTCACCGTCATGAGGATGGAAGAAGGTCACCGGCAATTTCTCGACAACATTGACCTTAATGGTTGCGCTGGACTTCAACCCGTCATGCGTGATTTGTGTCGCGTTTATGTATTTTTCGCCTGGCGTGAGCTTCTTGTCTGGAATCACATCCCAATACGCGTCACCTACTGGATTTAAGCGGTCGACAACTCCCTCTCCGATGACCTCATTTCCATCCGAAAGCGTAATTTTTGCGCAGCCCTCACCATTTCCGGCGAATCCCACTCCTGGCGAAACACTGGAATCTGGATACGGAGCATAAATAGAAACCTTAATATGCCCTCTGATAACGCTAAAAGTTACGGACGTGGTTTGGATTGAACCCTCCAACTCCTGCATTACTTTGACCGTTTTTTCACCGAGTGAAGTTGCATCGTAGGTAAATAGCCAGTGTCCATAGATGTCGCTTTTACCTTGAGCTATGGATTCGCCATTTTCCGTGGCGATCAGTGTTGCATTGGCCAAAGCTTCAATTTTGAACTCGTGGCCAGAAAATACTTCCTCACCCTCTACAGGCTGCTTGATGTGCAACGGCCGGCCAGCATTACAGATGATGTTCACAATGGCTGATGAAACCTCGCCATTAATAGAGCGTTGCTGTACGGCTATTCGGTGGTTCCCGTCAGGCAGAGGGCCGATCGAGAGGGTGAAATAACCCCAGTCCGCCGTCGCGCTGGCAACGCTTTTACCGTTGATAAACGCTTCGATGATTGCCTCCGGATCGCCTTCGCCATTCACCAGAAAATGAGAAAGCACCGAGTCGTTTTCGAGAGGTGAACTGATTTTGACTTCCCTAGTTGTGACGTAGAGGGTAACGGCGTGGCGGGTGACATTTCCAAGCGGGTCGGTCTGGGTTGCAACAATGTTTTTTGCGCCATTGCCAAGCAATGCGAAATCAATGTGCCAGGAACTTTCTTCTGTCACGACAGTGCGACCAATCTCAACGGTGTTTGCCGTCAGGACAACAGTCGCTCCGGTTGTGCCTTTTCCCTGAAACAGGATGTCGTGGTGGACAGTTGCGTGATTTTTGGGAAAAAGGATGGTCACTTCGTCAGCTACTGCGCTCATGAGAAAACTCCTTTTCACTCAATTGGTCGGGAGTTTTGACTCTGCGCAGTGGGCGCTTTGGCGTCTACTGTCAGAAATTACAGGTTCACGGGTGAAAACCAACCGTCTGTCGGTCAGTGCTGTCGATCAGAGTTTGTTGATCGGAATCTTTAGATAAACCACACCATTGTCCTCAGCCGCCGGCAAATTCCCCGCCCGCACGTTCACCTGAATCGCCGGCAGCAACAGCGTCGGCATGCCCAGCCCGGCATCACGCTTCGTGCGCATCTCGACAAACGCCGCCTCATCCACCCCGTCATGCACATGAATGTTGCTTTTGCGCTGCTCGCCCACCGTGGTCTGGCACTGCGATTCGCGGCCTTCAGGCGGGTAGTCGTGGCAAACGTAAAGCTTCACGCTCGCCGGGAAGGCCAGCAGTGTGTGGATCGAGTTGAACAGTTGATTGGCGTTGCCGCCGGGGAAGTCACAGCGCGCCGTGCCGACGTCAGGCATGAACAAGGTGTCGCCGACCAGAATCTGCTCGCCATCAATCAGGTAAGCCATGTCCGCCGGTGTGTGGCCGGGTACATGCAGCGCCGTAGCTTTGAGATTGCCGATACTGAATGACTCGTTCGGCGCGAACAGGTGATCGAACTGAGAGCCGTCGACGCAGAATTCCGGCTCCAGATTGAACAGCGCCTTGAACACGTTCTGTACTTTGCTGATCGACTCGCCGATGGCGATCTTGCCGCCCAGTTCCCGGCGCAGGTAGGGCGCGGCGGACAGGTGATCGGCGTGGGCGTGGGTTTCCAGCAGCCACTGCACTTGCAAGTTGTGCTGGCGGACGAAGGCGATGATTTTGTCGGCTTGTGCGGTGCAGGTGCGGCCGGCGGCGCCGTCGTAGTCGAGCACCGGATCGACGATTGCGCAGTGCCCGCCGTCGGCTTCATAGACCACGTAACTGTAGGTCGAGGAGGCGGGGTCGAGGAAAGCTTCAATCAGCGCGGGCATGGACACAAACCTGTACGAGTGGGCGAAAAGTCATTCGGGGTTGCAACACTTTATGTAAAAACATAATGTTCGCAGCTTAAGTGACGTTGAAGGCATCGTGCAAATGCAATCCAGTCTGACCGAATGTGAAGTCGCCCAATTACGCGCCTCGGCCACCAAGGCCTGTGCGCTGCTCAAGGCGTTGGCCAATGAAGATCGGTTGTTGATCCTCTGTCAATTGACCCAGGGCGAACGCAACGTTGGCGAGCTGGAAACCATGACCGGCGTACGCCAGCCGACGCTGTCCCAGCAATTGGGCATTTTGCGCGACGAAGGCATGGTCGCCACTCGCCGCGAAGGCAAATACATTTTTTATGGGCTCGCCAGCCCGGAAGTGATTCAAGTGATGAAGACCCTGTCGGGGCTTTATTGCGGGGCCGTCCTAAAAAGCTGGGAACACCCATAAATGCCAGCCATCGCACCAATCCCCTGTAGGAGTGAGCCTGCTCGCGATAGCGGTGTATCAGTCGATAAACATGTTGGCTGACCCACCGCGATCGCGAGCAGGCTCACTCCTACAATGGATCTGTGTGATGGCTGACGAAATCCTTGCGTGCAGCAAAAGGAGCAAGCAATGAACGATCAACACTGGGGCCCATCCATCAGTGCAGACATCGTGGTTATCGGCGGCGGCACGGCGGGCATCGGCTTCGTCGCCAGTCTGCTCAAGCGTGATCCTGACCTGAAAATCACCGTGATCGAGCCGAGCTCGCAGCACTATTACCAACCGGCGTGGACGCTGGTCGGCGGCGGTGCTTACGACGCAAAAGACACCGCCAGACCCATGGCCAAGGTGATGCCGCGTCAGGTCAACTGGCTGCAAGCCGCCGTCACCGGCATCGATCCCGACAAGCGCCAACTCACCCTCAATGATCAACGCACGGTCAGCTATCAAAACCTGATCGTCTGCCCCGGCCTGCGTCTGGCCTGGGAGAAAATCGAAGGCTTGCAGGAAAGCCTCGGTCAGCACGGCGTCACTTCCAATTACAGCTATCAGCACGCGCAATACACCTGGGATCAGGTGCAAAAACTGCGCGGCGGCAAAGCGCTGTTCACGCAACCGGCGATGCCGATCAAATGCGCCGGCGCGCCGCAAAAGGCGCTGTATCTGTCCTGCGATCACTGGCTTAAAAGCGGCGTGCTGAACAACATCAATGTCGAATTCAATCTCGCCGGCGCCGCGTTGTTCGGGGTGGCGACGTTCGTGCCGCCACTGATGAAGTACATCGAAAAATACAACGCGCAACTGGCCTTCAACTCGAATCTGGTCAAGGTCGACGGCCCGGCGAAAACCGCATGGTTCGAGATCAAGGACGCTGACGGCAACGTCACTCGCGAGGCGAAAACCTTCGATCTGCTGCACGTCGTGCCGCCGCAGGTCTCGCCGGATTTCATCGCAAAAAGTCCGTTGGCCGACGCCGCCGGCTGGTGCGAAGTCAATCAGCACAGCCTTCAGCACCCGCGTTATCCAGAGGTGTTTGCGCTCGGCGATATCTGCGGCACCAGCAACGCGAAAACCGCTGCAGCAGTGCGCAAGCAAGTCGTGGTTGTTGCGCAAAATCTGCTGGCTCAGCGCAAGCAACAACCGCTGCCGTTGAAGTACGACGGCTACGGTTCGTGCCCGCTGACGGTGGAGAAGGGCAAGGTGATCCTCGCCGAGTTTGGCTATGCCGGTAAGTTGCTGCCGACGTTTCCGCTGGATCCGACCGTGGCGCGGCGTTCGGCGTGGTTGCTCAAGGCGACGTTGCTGCCGTGGTTCTACTGGAACGGCATGCTCAAGGGCCGCGAATGGCTGACTAGTCTGTCCAAGGTCGACTGAGATAACCCTATGTTGCTGGCAAGTCTGTTTGGCGTGGTGATGGGGTTGGTGCTCGGTTTGACCGGGGCTGGCGGCGGCATTCTGGCGGTGCCGGCGCTGGTGCTCGGGCTCGGCTGGACGATGACGCAAGCGGCGCCGGTCGCGTTGTTCGCGGTGGGCAGTGCGGCGGCGGTTGGAGCTATCGATGGATTGCGCCATGGGCTGGTGCGTTATCGCGCGGCACTGTTGATTGCGGCGCTCGGCGCGGTGTTTTCGCCGCTGGGGATCTACTTCGCGCATCAATTGCCGGAGAAGATTCTGATGATTCTGTTCAGCCTGCTGATGGTCATGGTCGCCTGGCGCATGCTGAGGCGCGAGCGTCAGGAACAAGGGCCGAGCGATCACGGGCATGGCAGTTGGGGTCAGAAGAACTGCATGCTCGATGAAGAAACCGGGCGCTTCGACTGGACCGCCAAATGCACCGCAACCCTTGCGGCGTTGGGCGCGGTTACGGGCGTGGTGTCCGGGTTGCTTGGCGTTGGCGGCGGGTTTTTGATTGTGCCGGCGTTCAAGCAACTGACCGACGTGCAAATGCGCGGGATAGTCGCGACATCGTTGATGGTGATCAGCCTGATTTCGGCGATCGGGGTGATCGGATCGTTTCACGCCGGGGTGCGGATTGACGGGCAGGGCGCGGCGTTTATCGTCGCCAGCATTGTCGGCATGATCATCGGCCGCAAGCTGTGCGCGCGAGTGCCGGCGCGGGCGTTGCAGGTGGGGTTTGCCAGTGTGTGTTTGGTGGTGGCGGGATATATGTTGTTGCGTGCTTGAGTATTTGAAGATCAAAAGATCGCAGCCTCGTTTCACTCGACAGCTCCTACATGGAATGCGATTTCTGTAGGAGCTGCCGAAGGCTGCGATCTTTCAGGTTGTTACAACACCAAGTGCGGTAGCCACAGGGAAATGGCGGGAATGTAGGTGACCAGCATCAACACCAGAAACAGCACCGCGTAGAACGGCAGCAGTGCTTTTACCGTGCTTTCAATACTGACCTTGCCCACCGCCGACCCGACAAACAGCACCGCACCTACTGGCGGTGTTATCAATCCGATCCCCAGGTTCACCAGCATGATCATGCCGAACTGCACCGGGTCTACGCCAATGCCGAGAATCACCGGCATCAGAATCGGTGTGAGGATCAGAATCAGCGGGGCCATGTCCATCACGGTGCCGAGCAACAGCAGCATGACGTTGATGCACATCAGGATCACGTAGCGGTTGTCTGACAGGGTCAGGAACATCGTGGTGATCTTCGCCGGGATCTGCATCAGGGTCATGATGTAGCCGAAGCTCGCCGCGAAACCGATCAGGATCATCACGATCGAAATCGTCCGCACTGTGCGGTGCATCAGCTTCGGCAACTCACTCCATTTGTAGTCGCGGTAGATGAACATGGTCACGAAAAATGACCAGAGCACCGCGATGGCCGCTGATTCGGTTGCGGTGAAAATCCCGGATAGAATCCCGCCGAGAATGATCACCATCGCCATCAGGCCCCACAGCGCTTCACCGCAGATTTTCAGCGCCTGGCGCAGCGGGATGACTTCGCCTTTCGGGTAGTTGCGTTTACGCGCGAAAATCAGGCACAGCACCATCAGGCACGCGCTCATCAACAGGCCCGGCACCACGCCGGCCATGAACAGCGAAGCGATGGACACCGTGCCGCCGGCCGCCAACGAATAGAGCACCGAATTGTGGCTCGGGGGTGTCAGCAAGGCTTGCACCGAACCGCTGACCGTCACCGCTGTGGAGAAATCGCGCGGATAGCCTTTGCGCTCCATTTCCGGAATCAGTACCGAGCCCACCGACGCGGTGTCCGCCACTGAGGAGCCGGAGATCGCGCCGAAGAATGTCGAGGCCATGATGTTGACCAGCGACAGACCGCCACGGACGAACCCCACCAGCACCCCGGCGAACGCCACCAGCCTGCGCGACATGCCGCCCTCGGCCATGATCGCCCCGGCGAGCACGAAGAACGGAATCGCCAGCAGGGAAAATTTGTTTACGCCGCCAGCGACCTGAATCATCAGCGCCTGAAACGGAATATCGATCCACCACGCGCCGATCAACGCCGACAGCCCGAGGGCGTAAGCGACCGGCATGCCGATCAGGATCAAGGCGATAAAACTGCCCAGCAGAATCAATGCGTCCATCAGGCAGCCCCTTCGTTTTCTTCAACCAGATCAAAGCGCACCACGCGGCGATTGCTCTGGTCGCCGAGAAAGAGTTTTTCCAGCACAAAAATCAGCGTCAACGCGCCGCCGACCGGGATCGGCATGTAGGTAATGCCCACCCGCAGAGTGGGCAGGGCGCTCATGAACTGGTTCCAGGTAGACAGGCAGAGTTTGGTGCCCCAGATGGTCATGAACAGGCAAATGGTCGCCATCAATACCTGCGAGACAATGCTCATGGTTCTGCGCATGTCGGGCGCCAGGCGATCGGTAATCATCGCGACGGCCATGTGTGCGCCGGCGCGATAACTGGCGGCGGCACCGATGAAGGTGAAGACCATCATCAGCAGAATGGCGGTGGGTTCCGGCCAGCTGGAGCCGGTGCCGAGGACGTAACGGGCGAATACGCCCCAAGGGATGATCAGGGAAATGGTCAGCACCGATAGACCGGCGACCCAGATGCAGGTCATGTAGATCCGGTCGTTGATGCGCAGCAGCAAATTCTTCATCGGGTTCCACCGTAACCGGGCAGCCGCCGACCTTCGGCGAGGTCAGCGTTGCCGGGCCTTTCGTTGAGGGCTGGGAGGGTTACTGCACGGCTTCGATGCGTTTGATCAGATCGACGTAAGGTGCGCCGTACTTCTCGCGTATTGATGCGGTGGCCTCATAGAACGGTTTCTTGTCGACGGTGATGAACTCGACGCCGGCCGCTTTGAGTTTTTCTTCGCTGCTGGCCGACTTGGCATCCCACAAAGTGCGCTCTTGCGCTTGAGCGGCTTTCGCAGCTTTTTTCACCAGGGTCTGCTGATCGGGGGTGAGTTTTTCCCAAGTGATTTTCGACATCACGATGGGCTCTGGCAGGATCAGGTGTCCGGTCAGGCTGTAGAACTTCGCGTTCTGGTAGTGATTATGTTCGAGCAGGGTTGGCGGGTTGTTTTCCGCGCCGTCGATCACTCCGGTCTGCAGGGCGCTGAAGATTTCGCCGGTGTCCATGGCGATGCCGTTGCCGCCCATTGCGTTGATGGTTTCGATGAACATCGGGTTGCCTTGCACGCGGATCTTCATGCCTTTGAGATCTTCGAGTGTGCGCACCGGTTTCTTGGTGTAGATATTCCGTGTGCCGCCGTCCATCCAGGCGAGGGCTACGAGGTTGAATTCCGACTGGGTGATCTTGTCGAGGATTTCATCGCCGATTTCGCCGTCGATGACTTTACGCATGTGCGCTTGGTCGCGAAACACGAAAGGCATGTTGAACACGTTCACGTCAGGTACCACCGGGCCGACGATGCCGAGGCTGACGCGAGCCATTTGAATCGCGCCGACTTGCGCCTGTTCGACCACTTCTTTTTCCGAGCCCAGCACGCCGCCGGCAAACATCTTGAAAGTCAGTTTGCCGTCGCTGTCGGCGACCAGTGTTTTGCCCAGTTGCTCTTCAGCCACCACCGTCGGATAGCCGGCCGGATGGATGTCGGCGAATTTGATTTCCAGTGCCTGAACGGCGCTGCTGAGGGTGAACGCGAAAGGGAGTGCAGCGACGAGCAACGTGCGTTTGAAGTCCATGAGGGGTGTCTCCAGTCTTGTTATTTTTGTGTTCAAGGCACAGCGGTGCAGCAGAGGCGGGTTACAGCAAATCGTTGAACAGTGGTTCCGGCAGGCCCTTGACGCCGGGGTTCAGGGCGAACACGCCGCCGGCCAGAGATTGCGGATCGTGGTCGTCACCGGGGCGGATCGAGGCGACGAACAAGGTGTCCATCTGGCTGCCGCCGAACGCACACATGGTCGGTTTCTTCACCGGTACAGGCAGTGAGTAATCGAGGCGCCCGTCGGGTGTGAAGCGATGCACGAGACCGGCGTCGTTGGCGCAGATCCAGTAGCAGCCATCGGCGTCCACTGCCGCGCCGTCGGGGCGCCCGCAGTGGTTGTTCATGTCGACGAAGACACGGCGATTCGATGGCGTGCCGCTGTCGTAGTCGAAAGCCCAGATCAACTGCACATTCGGGTGTGAGTCGGACAAGTACAGAGTTTTACCGTCGGGACTGAAGCCGAGGCCATTGGGGACGATGAAGCCATCAAGTTGCGCTTCGATCGTCCCGGTTGCGCCGGCACCGTAGCGATAGAGCCGTCCTTCGGGCGCATTCAGGCCCATGTTCAACACCATGCTGCCCGCCCAGAAGCGCCCCTGACGGTCGCAGCGACCATCGTTGAGGCGCATGTCCGGGCGTGCGTGTTCAACGCTGGCGAGCCGCTCGGCGTCGAGGCTGCCGTCGGTGTGCGGATGCAAATGAAAGAAGCCGCTCTCCATGCCGGCGATCCAGCCGCCACGCTGGTGCCGGGCGATGCAGGCGAGCATTTCCGGGGCTTTCCAGGCACGCACCTGGCCGGTATCGGCGCTCCAGCGTTGCAGCGCGCCGTTGGGGATATCGACCCAGTACAGCGCATTTTCCTGCGCCACCCAGACCGGGCTTTCGCCCACGGCGTTGCGGGCGTCGACGATCAATTCGGCTTGCATACTCATTCCCTTGGTTTTGATTGGGGGGGATCAAGTGAGTCGGTCAGTCGCCGAAGGGGCCCGCCGCGACGAAGGCGCCACCCTGATAAATCCGCGCCGGGTCATCGGCGGCCGGCATCGGTTGCGCCTCGACTTTCTCGCGGAATACTTCGGAGCTGTCCCGGGCTTCGAAACCGAGGTGGCTGGCGAATCGGTTGTCCCACCAGACGTCTTTGTTATCGGACATGCCGTAGACCACGGTGTGACCGACATTGGCCGTGTACAGCGAGTGCTCGAGCAGTTGCGTAAGGTCGTCGAAGCTCAGCCAGGTGTGCATCATTCGACGGTTTTGCGGCTCGGGGAACGAGGAGCCGATGCGGATGCTGACGGTCTCGATGCCATAGCGGTCGAAGTAGAAACTGGCCATGTCTTCGCCGTAGGATTTGGACAAACCGTAGTAGCCATCAGGGCGGCGCGCAGAGCTGGCATCGAGTTGCTCGTCCTGTTTATAGAAACCGATGACGTGATTGGAACTGGCGAAAATCACTCGTTTGACGCCATGCCGGCGCGCCGCTTCGTAAATGTGAAAGACCCCGCAAATGTTGGCGCCGAGGATTTCCTCAAACGGCCGCTCCACGGACACACCGCCGAAATGCAGGATCGCGTCGACGCCTTCGACCAGTTGGTGCACGGCCTGTTTGTCGGCGAGATCGCAGAGCACGATTTCTTCGCGATCATCGACAGCGGGCGTGAGCGCGGCGATGTCGGACAGTCGCAGCACGTTGGCGTAGGGGCGCAAGCGTTCGCGCAGGACTTTGCCCAGGCCACCGGCAGCACCAGTCAGCAGCAGCCGGTTGAACGGGGCGCGGGAAGGGGTGGTAGACGTCATGGCATTCCCTTACAAATTGTTATTGGTTTGTTGTAGGTTGTCGTATGACTGCGCTGGAGTATCGGTAGGGTTTCCGGAACTTGTCAACGCGACTTTTGGTGTAGATGACGGAAGGGGCTGATTCACTTTTCGATCACCACGATTCCTTGGTTGCAATGCAATCCCCTTGTGGGAGCGAGCTTGCTCGCGAAAGCGGTGCGTCATTGAAATATGAACTGACTGACCCGACGCATTCGCGAGCAAGCTCGCTCCCACAGGGAGACTCGGTGTGGCAACTGGCTTACAACAACGAAATCGGATAACTGATAAACACCCGGTTCTCATCGAACTCATTGGTGCTGAAGTCCCTGCGAATGGTCGCGTTGCGCCATCTCACGTTGAGGTTTTTCAGCGGGCCGCTCTGTACGGTGTAGGCCAGTTCCGACTCGCGGCCCCATTCCTTGCCGTCAGTGATCAAGCCGGTGTGGACGTTATCGCCGCTGATATAGCGGTTCATCATGGTCAGGCCGGGGATGCCCAGAACGACAAAGTTGTAGTCATGGCGCAACTGCCACGAGCGCTCCTTGGCATTGTCGTAACTGGCGTTGTAACTGTCGTTGGCCAGGGTGCCGCCGCTGGTGCCGTTGACCCGCATCCACGCATCGTCGCCGCCGAGTTTCTGCAGGCCGACATAAAAGGTGCTGCCGCCGTATCTGGCCGAGAGCATGGCGAACGCGGTCTTGTTGTCGAGTTCGCCCGCCTGGGCGCTGCCGTCTTCCTTGCCCGTGAAGAAGCCGAGGTTGGCGCCGAGCGTCCAGTCGCCCATGGGCTGGCTGTGGCTGAGGTTGAAGTACTGCTGCTGGTAGATGTCGCTGAGTTCGGCGTACCACACGCCGACCAGGGTTCGCTTGTCATTGAAGCTGAATTCGCCACCGCCGAAGTTGAAACGATCGGAGGTGAAAGCGCCCCGGCCGTTCATCGACATGTCTTCCATGCTTGCGTCATTGCGTGGGCTGTTGCCGCGGAACTGGCCGCCGTAGACCGTCAGGCCGTTGATCTCGGTGGACGTGATCTGCCCGCCACGAAAGGTTTGCGGCAGGGAGCGGCCATCGTCGGAGCGCAGGATCGGCAGGACCGGCATCCATTCACCGACCTTCAATTCGGTCTTCGACACCTTGGCTTTCATCGCCACGCCGAGCCGGCCAAAGTTGTCCGCCGGACGCCCGTCATCGTGGATCGGCAACAGTTGCGTGCCGCCGGTGCCTTTGCCGCCATCAAGCTTCTGAGAGTACAACCCGAGCACGTCGAGGCCGAAACCGACGGTGCCTTGGCTGAAACCGGATTTGGCGTCGAGGATGAAGCTTTGCGTCCACTCTTCAGCCTTGCCTTGTGGGTGGGCCGGGTTGACGAAATTGCGGTTGAAGTAGGCGTTACGCAGGTTCAGCGTGGCTTTGCTGTCTTCCAGAAAGCCTTCAGCGTCGGCGCTCATGGGTATGGCGAAGGCGAGGCTGCTGCAACCTATCAGGCTCAGAGTAGATCGCGGGCGAATAACGGAAAAGCGGGAAGGGCGGACGGAATTGCGGACAAGTGTGCTCACTGTGACGCTCCCTGTTTCATTGTTGTTTTTATTATTTGTCATACGTCGTCGTACAACATGGTTGCGGATATTTCCTATGTTTTGCGGGAATGTCAACAGCAAGTTATACGATGACTATCAGCAGCACTCTGATCACTTGTAGGAGCTGCGGCACGCTGCGATCTTTTGATCTGGCTTTGGAAAAAAGAATCAAAAGATCGCAGCTTCGTTTCACTCGACAGCTCCTACAAGGATTTGAATTGTCCATGGATGTGTGTTGCCGGAATTTGCGGCAAACTTCACTCATCCCTCGTACAAGGCCTTTCCATGGATCAATACGCCCCGCGCCACTGGCAGCCGCACGAGAAGCCCAGTCTGCCCGGTTCCCCTTCGACGCCGCTGCACTCCAACCCCAAGCGCCTGGCCTATGCGCTGGTCGGTTTGCTGGTGGCGCTGACCGGTGGTTTGGGCAACTCGCTGGTGGTTGCCAACCTGCCTTATCTGCAAGGCGCGCTCGGCGCCACAACGGCGGAAATGGCCTGGCTGCCGGCAGCGTATGTAATGACCAACGTGTCGATGAACCTGTTGCTGGTGAAGTTTCGCCAGCAGTTCGGTTTGCGCGCGTTCACCGAAGTATTCCTCGTGTTGTACGCGCTGGTGACCTTCGGCCACTTGTTCGTCAACGATCTCAATTCCGCAGTCGCGGTGCGGGCGGCGCACGGCATGGTCGGCGCGGCGCTGAGCTCTCTGGGCCTGTATTACATGGTGCAGGCGTTCCCGGCGAAGTGGCGAATGAAGGCGCTGGTGCTCGGCCTCGGCACGTCGCAGTTAGCCTTGCCGCTGGCGCGATTATTCTCCGAAGACTTGCTGCAAATCGCCGAATGGCGCGGCTTGTACCTGTTCGAATTGGGCATGGCGTTGCTGTCGCTGGGCTGCGTATTGATGCTCAAGTTGCCGCCCGGCGACCGCTTCAAAACTTTCGAAAAACTCGATTTCCTGACCTTCGCCATTCTCGCCAGTGGCGTGGCATTGCTGTGCGCGGTGCTGTCGTTGGGGCGGATCGACTGGTGGCTGGAGGCCGACTGGATCGGCGTCGCCCTCGCGTCGTCGATTGCGCTGATCATCACCGGTCTGGCCATCGAACATAATCGCAGCAACCCGATGCTGATGACCCGTTGGCTCGGCAGCGGGACGATGATTCGTCTGGCGTTGGCAGTGACCCTGATTCGTATGGTCACCTCCGAGCAGTCCACCGGTGCGGTGGGTTTCATGCAGAACCTGAACATGGGCTATGAGCAATTGCACAGCCTGTACGTGGTAATGCTGATTGGCAGCGTCGCGGGGTTGTTGACCAGCGCACTGACGATCGACCCCAAACACCTGCTGATGCCGTTGATCATCTCGCTGGGTCTGATGGCCACCGGGGCGGTGATGGACAGTTCTTCCAACAACCTGACCCGCCCGGAAAACCTCTATTTCAGTCAGTTCCTGTTGGCCTTCGGCAGCACGTTTTTCCTCGGGCCGACCATGGTGCTCGGCACGCGCAACGTGTTGACCAATCCGCGCAACCTGGTGAGTTTTTCCGTGCTGTTCGGGATCTGTAATAACCTCGGCGGTTTAATCGGCGCGGCGCTTCTGGGCACCTTTCAGATCGTCCGGGAAAAATTTCATTCCAGTCACATCGTTGAGCACCTGACGCTGTCTGACCCTCTGGTGGCCGCGCGCGTGCAGAGTGGCGGCTCGGCGTATGGCTCGCTATTGGCCGACCCGAGCCTGCGCAACCTTGCGGGCATTCGTAGCCTGGCCAACGCCGCGACCCGAGAGGCCAACGTGCTGGCCTACAACGACGTGTTCATGCTGATCGCCGTGATTGCGGTGCTGACCATGATCTGGCTGTCCATTCGTGCGCTGTGGCTGATGAGCACCACCAAAGCCGTCGCCCCTGCGCCATCCACACCTTCGAGCGGTGCCATTTCTTCATGACCGAACCGACCACCACAACCACTAACGCCATTGCCGCCACGCCCGAAGGCGTGGCGCCGCCGTCATCGCCAAATACTGAACCACGTTCGTTGCGGGTGCGGATCATCTCTTCAATGGGCTTTGCCGCGATCGCCATCGTCGGCGTGTTGATCGTGTTGTATGCCTGGCAATTGCCGCCGTTCAGCAGCGCGGTCGAGACCACTGAAAATGCGCTGATTCGCGGGCAAGTGACGATCATCGGCCCGCAGCTCGCCGGTTATGTCTATGAAGTGCCGGTGCAGGATTTTCAGTATGTGAAGGCCGGTGATTTGCTGGTGCGTCTGGATGATCGCATCTATCAGCAACGTCTCGATCAATCGCTGGCGCAACTGGCGGTGCAGAAAGCCGCGTTGGCCAACGTCGTGCAGCAACGCAATAGCGCCGAGGCGACGATCAAGTTGCGCCAAGCCGTGCAGGCCGACAGCGAAGCGCAGTTGCGCAAAAGCGAGGCGGATTTGCGGCGTAACAAGGAACTGGTGAGCGACGGTTCGGTGTCGAAACGTGAGATGGACGTGGCGCTCGCAGCCAATGCGCAAAGCATTGCCGCGGTGGCGCAGGCCAAGGCCAATGTCGAAATCGCTCGTCAGGATTTGCAGACGGTGATCGTCAATCGTGGTTCGTTGGAGGCGTCGGTGGCCAGCGCGGAAGCGGCGGTGCAACTGGCGCGGATCGATTTGTCGAACACGCGCATCGTCGCGCCGCGTGACGGGCAGTTGGGGCAGATTGGCGTGCGTCTCGGCGCTTACGTCAACTCCGGGGCGCAGTTGATGGCGTTGGTGCCGAACCAGAAATGGGTGATCGCCAACATGAAGGAAACCCAGATGGACAACGTGCGGGTCGGGCAGCCGGTGCGCTTCACCGTCGATGCGCTGAACCACCGTAAATTCACCGGGCATGTGCAGCATATTTCGCCGGGCACGGGGTCTGAATTCGCCTTGCTGCAAGCGGACAATGCGACGGGTAATTTTGTGAAGATTGCCCAGCGGGTGCCGGTGCGGATCACGATTGATCCGGATCAGCAGGAAGAGGAACGGCTAAGGCCGGGGATGTCGGTGGTGGTTAGTATCGATACCGCCGCCGGCAACACCCAACCCCATTAAGATCAAAAGATCGCAGCCTTCGGCAGCTCCTACATGGATAATCTGTAGGAGCTGCCGAAGGCTGCGATCTTTTTCTTTTCAAGCCGTGATCATCGGGGGCAGGGTGCCGAGCAGCGAGACGGCGGCTACGGCGCCAATGCCGAGCAGCCATTCAACCATCACACTGCGTTTGAGCGTGTCGATCCGCTGTTCGCAATCTTCCATGCGCAAGCGGTTGAACAACGCCAACCCGAGCATGCCCAGCACAATCATCGCCTTGATCAACAGAATCAGCGCAAACCCGCTGAACAACGGCGTCGGCCACCACTGACCGGTCAGCACACGGACGTTGATCAACCCGGTGATCAGCAACCCCGCCACCAGCCAATAACCAACGCCGCTGAAACGCTGCAAAACACCACGAAGCTCACTCGGCTGGCGCAGAATCATCAACAGCAGCAACAACCCACCCAGCCACGCGGCCACACAGGTCAGATGAACGATCTGATTGAGAATCAGCAGCTGCCCGCTCAAGCCATCAAGCATCGCGCCGTGCCCGACCGGTGCCAGCGTCGCCAGCAACAACCCGCTCAAACCCAAGCGCAACGGCATGCTTGAACGCCACGGAGTGAACAGCAACGCCAGCAGCACCGCGTTGATCAGCAGGTGCCAGCGCCACACCTGACCAAAAAACGTATTGCCCAGCACCAGCGCAATAGTGTCTGGATCAAACGCCGCCGCAGCAGAACCGGCCATGCTCGCGGTAATCAGCAACGCCCAGGCAATCCCGCTGACCAGCGCAACCGCGGCCAGCCAACGGGCGAGTCGCGTCAGGTGCTGATCCAGTTCCAGCGCTTCACCCTTGAGCAGCAACGGCCGGAATAGCCAGGCGCCGAACAGCATCAACACCACGGTGAAATGCAGAAAGCGGCACAGCACCAGCGCTTCGCTCATGAATTACTGGCCAACCTTGAACTGATAGGCGCCTTCGCTTTTGTGCGTGTCGACCGATACCGCGTGCCATTCGACTTTGTATTCACCGGCGGTCAGCGGCGCCGCCGGGGTGATGATCAGGGTTTTCTTGTCGCCTTCGGTGGTCAGCGGTTTGACCGCAACCGGCGCGCCGTCCTTGGTCACGGTGACTTTGGTGAACGTGGCTTCGACACCTTCGGAGAAGGTCAGGCGCAGATCGGCCGGGGCAGCGACGGTGCTGTCAGCGGCCGGGGTCTGGCTTTTCAAATGGGCGTGGGCAAACACCGAAGATGCCGCGAACAGCGAGGCGAGCAGGGCAGTGGTGGTCAGGACATTCTTGAGCAGCATCGCGGATACCTCTGAGGCAGAATCGAAGAACGGCGAGTTTACTCAACCGCGTCCGGGCGCGTCTGTACGAAGTTTCGTTTTCATCTGTCGCCCGCGTGCCTGAGCGGATGCTAGTCTTCAACAACGCTGTTGTCAGGGAGCCCACATGGGCAATCACAAGATCGAAATTCGCCGCAATAACGTCGAGAAAATCCTGCTGGCGGCGGAAAAAGTCTTCGCCGAAAAAGGTTTCGGCAGCACCGCGATGGCCGACATCGCCGCCGAAGTGCAACTGCCGCGTTCCAATCTGCATTATTACTTCAGCACCAAAAGCGAGCTGTACAGCGCGGTGCTGTTTGATCTGCTGGAAGTGTGGAAGCAGGATGCGCTGTGCTTCGAGATGTTCGACGATCCGCGCGTGGTGCTCAGCAGTTATATTCGCGCGAAGATGAACCACTCGCGCAGCCGGCCGTACGGCTCGAAGGTCTGGGCCAATGAAATCATCCACGGCGCGCCGACGCTGGGCGAGGCGCTGGATGTCAGCCTGTATGACTGGGCGAAAATGAAGGAAGCGAAGATTCGGCAGTGGGTCGAGGACAAGCGGATTTTGCCGGTGGAACCTTCGAGTTTGCTGTACATGATCTGGGCGTCGACGCAGCACTATGCCGACTTTGATCATCAGGTGAATATTTTGAATGATCACCAGCCGTTGTCGGACATGCAGTTTGAGCGGGCGGTGCAGACGGTGACGAGTGTGATCTTGCGCGGGATTGGGTTGGAACCATAAGTCAAAAGATCGCAGCCTTCGGCAGCTCCTACATGATCGTCCCCACGCTCTGCGTGGGAATGCCTCTAGGGACGCTCCGCGTTCCAATGGGACGCAGAGCGTCCCGGGCTGTGTTCCCACGCAGAGCGTGGGAACGATCAGTCAAACCGCAACATGGTAGGGATTGCGCGGATCATGATTCCAGTCCAGAAACGGCTTGCCTGAATCCATCGGCACCATCTCGATACAGTCCGCCACCGGACAAGTGATCTGGCACAAATTGCAGCCCACACACTCATCATCAATCACTTCATATTTATGCGTCCCGTCCGCCTGGCGCAAACTGCCAATCGCCTGATGTGAAGTGTCCTCGCAGGCAATGTGGCAACGCCCGCAACCAATGCACGCTTCCTGATCAATCCTGGCGATCACCTGATAGTTGATATCGAGGTATTTCCAGTCCGTGGTATTGCCCACCGCGCGCCCGGAAAACTCACTGATGCTGGCGTAACCCTGACTGTCCATCCACCGCGACAAGCCGTCCTTCATCTCCTCGACAATGCGGAAACCATGTAGCATCGCCGCGGTGCACACTTGCACCGCGCCGCTGCCCAGCGCCATGAATTCTGCGGCATCGCGCCAACTGCCAATGCCGCCAATCCCGCAGATCGGCAAGCCCTGCGTCTCAGGATCACGGGCAATTTCCGCGACCATGTTCAGCGCGATCGGCTTCACCGCCGAACCGCAATAACCGCCGTGGGTGCTTTTGCTGCCGACGGTGGGCAGGGCGACCATGTGCTCCAGATCGACGCTGGTGATCGAGTTGATGGTGTTGATCAGCGACACAGCATCGGCGCCACCGCGATGGGCGGCGCGAGCGGCGACGCGAATGTCGGTGATGTTCGGCGTCAGTTTGACGATCACCGGCAGCGAGCAATAAGTCTTGCACCAGCGCGTCACCTGCTCGACGTACTCCGGCACCTGACCGACCGCCGCGCCCATACCGCGCTCTGGCATGCCGTGCGGGCAACCAAAATTCAGTTCGATGCCGTCAGCGCCCGTGGCCTCAACCAGCGGCAGAATGTGTTTCCACGACTCTTCAACGCACGGCACCATCAGCGAAACGATGATTGCGCGATCCGGCCAGTCCTTCTTCACTTGAGTGATTTCGCGCAGGTTGATTTCCAGCGAGCGGTCGGTGATCAGCTCGATGTTATTGATGCCGAGCACTTCGCGGTTGTTGCCGTAATGCGCCGAGTAACGCGACGAAACGTTGACCGCCGCCGGATCCTCGCCAAGGGTTTTCCAGACCACGCCACCCCAGCCTGCTTCAAACGCGCGCACCACGTTGTAGGCTTTGTCGGTCGGTGGCGCGGAGGCCAGCCAGAACGGGTTCGGTGCTTTGATGCCGGCGAAGACTATCGAGAGATCGGCCATTTACGCAGCCTCCACGTTGAGCATCAGTTGAGCGTTGATCGCCTCGGCGGCGAGTTTGCCGTGCTGCACGGCTTGCACGGTGAGGTCTTGATCGAGCCTGGTGCAGTCGCCGCCGGCATACACGCCGGGAATGCTGGTACGCAGGTTTTCGTCGACCTGAATGCGTTCACCCTGGCGCTTGAGTTCACGGGCGAGCGGGTCGGTGAGGGCGCTGCCGTCGAAGGACTGGCCGATGGCTTTGAAGATTGCGTCGGCGGCCAGTTCGAAGGTTTCACCGGTGGTTTGCAGGCGTCCTTCGACCAGATCGGTGCGAGCGAAGCGCATGCCGCGCACGTTGCCTTGATCGTCGAGCAGCACTTCTTCCGGTTGTGCCCAGGTCAGCAGACGCACCTGATTGGCCTTGGCGATGTCTTGTTCGTGCCCGGTGGCGCCCATGTCTGCGGCGCCACGGCGATACACCAGGTTCACATCGCGAGCGCCGAGGCGAGCCATTTGCACGGCCATGTCGATCGCGGTATTGCCGGCGCCGAGGACGATGCAGCGTTCGGCCAGTGGCAGTTGCGTGAGGTCATCGGCCTGACGCAGTTCGCGGATGTAATCGGTGGCGGCGAGCAGGCCCGGGGCGTCTTCGTGGGCCAGGCCGAGCTGCTTGCTGGCGTTGAGACCGAGGCCGAGGAACACCGCGTCGAATTGGTGATGCAGTTCGCTGAGGGTCAGATTCTCACCGAGTTTCTGCCCGTGACGGATTTCGATGCCGCCGATTTGCAGGAGGAAATCCAGCTCCTTTTGCGCGTAATCGTCGACCAGTTTGTACTTGGCGATCCCGTACTCGTTGAGCCCGCCAGCCTTCTCCCGCGCTTCGAAAATCACCACGTCATGCCCGTGCATGGCGCTGCGATGTGCACAGGACAAACCGGCCGGCCCGGCACCCACCACGGCGATGCGTTTACCGGTGGCTGCCGCGCGCTGGAATGGATGTTCAGTAAAGTGTGCGTTGTCGACGGCGTAGCGTTGCAGCAGGCCGATCAGCACCGGCGCGCATTCGTGGGCGTTGTTGCGCACACAGGCCTGCTGGCAGAGGATTTCAGTCGGGCAAACGCGTGCACAACTGCCGCCGAGGATGTTTGCCGAGAGGATTTTCTGCGCGGCGCCGGGGACGTTGTCTTGATGGATATTGCGGATGAACGAGGGGATATCGATCTCGCTCGGGCACGCATTCACGCACGGCGCGTCGTAGCAATACAGGCAGCGCGAGGCTTCCAGATGTGCCTGCCGAGCGTTGAGCGGCGGCGCCAGATCAGTGAAATGCCCGGCGAGGGCGGCCGCGCTTTCGTGCGGGTGGGGGAGATGGTTCAGGGTCTCGATCACGGTTGTGTGCCTCACGGTTATTTGAGGTTCTCTGCCTCTGATGGGCAGATCGTTCCCACGCTCTGCGTGGGAATGCCTCTAGGGACGCTCCGCGTCCAGTGACGCGGAGCGTCACGGGCTTCATTCCCACGCAGAGCGTGGGAACGATCATCTAAGGCCGAAGGCCTCGATATCAGCGTTTCACAGCAACTGGCTTATGTTGCTCAGCCCGCTTACTCAGCAAGTCAAACACCGCCGGATACGCCGGCCGTTCGATGTACCGCCCGGCGCCGCGCTCGGCGCGCAGGTCGCCATCGGCCCAGACCAATCGGCCCTGGCTGACGGTATGGCTCGGCACGCCGCGCACGGTCTTGCCTTCGAAGATGTTGAAATCCACCTGCTGATGGTGGGTCTTGGCGGAAATGGTGCGCGTGCCTTGCGGATCCCACAGCACCAGGTCGGCATCGGCACCGACACGAATCGCACCTTTGCGCGGATAGAGATTGAAGATTTTCGCGGTGTTGGTTGAGGTGAGGGCGACGAAATCCTGCATCGATAAACGACCGGAATTAACGCCCTCATCCCAAAGCACCGCCATGCGATCTTCGATACCCGCCGTGCCGTTGGGGATCTTGCTGAAGTCGTCACGCCCGGCCGCTTTTTGCTCGGCACAGAAACAGCAATGATCCGTCGCAGTGGTGTGCAGATTGCCGTTCTGCAGCCCGTGCCACAGCGCCTCTTGATGACCGCGCGGACGGAACGGCGGGCTCATCACGTAACCCGCAGCAGTCTGCCAGTCCGGGTGTTGGTAGACGCTATCGTCGAGCAGCAAATGCCCGGCGAGCACTTCGCCGTACACGGGCTGACCCTTGCTGCGCGCATAGGTGATTTCGTCGAGGGCTTCCTTGGTCGAGACGTGCACCAGATACAACGGCGTGCCAATGGTTTCAGCGATACGAATCGCCCGGCTCGCCGCTTCCCCTTCAACCTGTGAAGGCCGCGACAGCGGATGCGCCTCCGGCCCGGTGATGCCTTGGGCCATCAACTTGCGTTGCAGGTGATAGACCAGCTCGCCGTTTTCCGCGTGCACGGTCGGTACCGCACCGAGCTCCAGACAACGCTCGAAACTCGCCACCAGCGTGTCGTCGGCGGCCATGATCGCGTTCTTGTAGGCCATGAAATGTTTGAAGCTGTTGATGCCGTGATGGCTGACCAGTTCGGCCATCTCTTCGCGCACCTGCTCGCTCCACCAAGTGATCGCGACGTGGAAGCCATAGTCGGACGCGGACTTCTCCGCCCAGCCGCGCCACTGATGAAACGCTTCCATCAATGATTGCTGCGGATTGGGAATGACGAAGTCGATGATCGACGTGGTGCCACCGGCCAGACCCGCCGCCGTGCCGCTGTAGAAATCCTCGCTGGCGACGGTGCCCATAAATGGAAGTTGCATGTGTGTGTGCGGATCGATGCCGCCGGGCATCAGGTATTGGCCGCTGCCGTCGAGCACTTCGGCGCCGGCGGGAATATCAAGGTTTTCACCGATGGCTTTGATCACGCCGTCGGCGCAATAGACGTCGGCGCGATAACTTTCATCATGGGTAACAACGGTGGCGCCACGGATCAACAGAGACATTCCGAGTTCCTCGCAGGCATGACCGACTTGTGCCGGTTCTAAATGTTTTATTGATGTACAGCAGTGCAGGGTGTATTCCTGTCAGCGCTGTCAGGAATAGAAACTAGTCGTGAATTTGCAATAGAGCAAGAATATTTTTTATAAGCTTACGTCTATTTTAACTATATGAAAAATAACGATAAAAAGTGTAAATCACCAAAATGGTGAGGCGGCTCACCATTTTGACGCACTTGACAGGATGGAAATATGAGCAAGATTTCCTATGTGAAATCAGCCGCTTGAAGTTGAGCTGCGGTTGCACGTTCTCAATGAAAATAAATGCAGTGCACCAGTTTGAGTCCTGTCTGTTCGGACAACTTGCCAAGTGTTTAGCCTGAGCACCCAGACAAGTTTCCGCGAACTCATCAGGTGAATAATTAAAACTGATAAATATCAGAAAGTTGCAATACGTTTGAAGCGCGGCCCTAGCGCCAAGCGGTTCACCCGGCACGTTTATTGATGCCGCCGCTGACACCATGGCCGGTGCACGAAAGTTGTCAGTTCCTCCGGCCATCGTCCGGCTCGCGCCTTGTGTGCAAGCCGCCTGATGAGCAAAAAAATAATCAGAAGAACAGTGGAGCGGCCATGCAACAGAACAGATCGCAAGTGACCGAGCGCGACGGCTTGTTCGAACTCGAAGCCGGCAGCGACGTCCTCGACAGTCCCCGTTACAACCACGATATGGCACCGACCAAGGTGCGCGAACGGACCTGGAATAAATGGCACATCACCGCGCTGTGGGTCGGCATGTCGATCTGCGTGCCGACCTACACCCTCGGCGGCGTGCTGACGGCGTACTTCGGCTTGAGTGTGGGCGAAGCGCTGCTGGCGATTCTGTTCGCCAATATCATCGTGTTGATTCCGCTGACGCTGAACGCCTTTCCCGGCACCAAGTACGGCATACCGTTTCCCGTGTTACTGCGCTCGTCGTTCGGCATTCTCGGCTCCAACGTGCCCTGTTTGATTCGCGCGCTGGTGGCGTGCGGCTGGTTCGGCATTCAGACGATGTTTGGCGGTTTGGCGATTCACCTGTTTCTCGGCTCGATTTTCGACGGCTGGAAATCCCTTGGCGGGACGGGGGAGGTGATCGGCTTCATGGTGTTCTGGGCGCTGAACCTGTGGGTGGTGATTCGCGGCGCCGAGTCGATCAAGTGGCTGGAAACCTTGTCCGCGCCGTTGCTGGTGGCGGTCGGCATCGGCTTGCTGGTATGGGCGATGCCCAATGTCTCGATGACCGAACTGCTGGCGATCCCGCCGAAGCGTCCGGAAGGCGCGAGCGTGGTGAGTTACTTCGCCGCCGGGCTGACGGCAATGGTGGGTTTCTGGGCGACGTTGTCGTTGAACATCCCGGACTTCAGTCGTTACGCCAAGAGCCAGAAAGATCAAATCCTCGGGCAGATTTTCGGCCTGCCACTGACCATGTTTTTGTTCGCCTCGCTGGGCGTAATCATGACCGCAGCGTCGGTGAAACTGGTCGGCGTGACGGTGTCTGATCCGGTGACTTTGATCGGCCATATCCAGAGCCCGGTGTGGGTCGCGGTGGCCATGGCATTGATCATCATCGCCACGCTGTCGACCAACACCGCCGCGAACATTGTCTCGCCGACCAACGATTTTCAGAACATCGCGCCCAAGGTGATCAACCGCACCAAAGCGGTGTTGCTGACCGGGTTGGTCGGCCTGTTGCTGATGGGACATGAGCTGCTGAAAAAGCTCGGTTTGATCGTTTCCGATGTGAGCCTGGAGACCGTGTATTCCAACTGGTTGCTGGGTTATTCGAGCCTGCTCGGGCCGATTGCCGGGATCATGGTGGTGGACTATTTCCTGATCAAGAAACAGCAACTGGACCTGGCCGGGTTGTACCGCGATGACGTGTATCCGGCGTGGAACCGGGCCGGTTTTCTCGCGTTTGGTGTGCCGGTGGTGCTGACGTTGTTGTCGCTGGGTAGCGATGCGTTCAGCTGGTTTTACAGCTATGGCTGGTTCACTGGCTCGGCGTTGGGCGGGATTATTTATTACGGGTTGTGCGTGATGCGGGCGCAGCCTTCTGCCGTGAAAACAGCGGTGTAAGTCATGATCATTCCCACGCTCTGCGTGGGAATGCAGCCCGGGACGCTCTGCGTCCCAACAGCGGACGCAGAGCGTCCATGGATGAGTTCCCACGCAGAACGTGGGAACTATCGGCATCAACACTGAGGAGATCCCCATGAACGCAGCCGTAGACGTTCTGCAATCAACCCATCAGCACATCAACCGCGATCGCCTCTGGGCCTCGCTCATGGAACTGGCCAAGCTCGGCGCCACGGTCAAGGGCGGGGTCTGTCGCCTGGCCCTGACCGACCTCGACCGCCAGGCCCGCGACCTGTTCGTGCAATGGTGCAAGGACGCAGGGTGCAGCGTCACGGTCGATGCCGTCGGCAACATCTTTGCCCGCCGGCCGGGGCGCAATCCCGACCTGCCGCCAGTGATGACCGGCAGCCACATCGACACGCAACCCACCGGTGGCAAGTTCGACGGCTGCTTCGGTGTGCTCGCTGGCGTCGAGGTTCTGCGCACACTCAACGACCTCGGCGTGGAAACCGAAGCGCCGCTGGAAGTGGTGGTCTGGACCAACGAAGAAGGCTCGCGCTTCGCGCCATGCATGATGGGCTCCGGCGTGTTCGCCGAAAAATTCACCCTCGAAGAAACGCTGGCCAAGGTCGATGCCGAGGGCATCACGGTCGGGGAAGCACTCAATGCGATCGGCTACGCCGGCCCGCGTAAAGTCAGCGGGCATAAAGTCGGCGCCTATTTCGAAGCTCACATCGAACAAGGCCCGATCCTTGAAGACGAACAGAAAACCATCGGCGTGGTACTTGGTGCGCTGGGGCAGAAGTGGTTCGATCTGAAACTGCGCGGCGTCGAGGCCCACGCCGGCCCAACCCCGATGCACCTGCGCAAAGATGCACTGGTCGGCGCCTCGGTCATCGTCGGCGCCGTCAACCGCGCCGCCCTCGGCCATCAACCGCACGCCTGCGGCACGGTCGGCTGCCTGCAAGCCTATCCCGGCTCGCGCAACGTCATTCCCGGCGAAGTGCGCATGACCCTCGATTTCCGTCATCTGGAACCGGCGCGACTGAATTCGATGATTGCTGAAGTGAAGCAGGTCATCGAAGCGACTTGTGAGGAACATGGCCTGACTTATGAACTGACCCCAACCGCCGACTTCCCGCCGCTGTACTTCGAAAAAGGCTGCGTGGAAGCGGTGCGCGGCGCGGCCAAGGGTTTGGGCCTGTCGCACATGGACATCGTCAGCGGCGCCGGCCACGACGCAATCTTCCTCGCCGAACTTGGCCCTGCCGGAATGATTTTCGTGCCGTGTGAAGGCGGGATCAGCCACAACGAAATCGAGAACGCCGCGCCGGATGATCTGGCGGCCGGGTGCGCGGTGTTGTTGCGGGCGATGCTCGCGGCTTCGGCGGCGGTGGCAGCCGGTAAAGCCGCCGCATAAACATCAACAGATCGCAGCCCTGTGTAGGAGCTGCCGCAGGCTGCGATCTTTTCCTGTCACCCGAATGTCATGAAAATGTGCGACGTTGCCGCCCATGAAAATCATCACCTCCGGCGCGTCCTATCTGGACATCGACGCCTACGCCTGCTGCATCGCCTACGCCGAATTACTCAATCTGCAAGGCATCCCCGCCCGCGTCGTCAGCAGCGCAAAACCCAACGCCAGCGTCTCGAAAACCGTGCTTGATTGGGGTCGCGCTTTTCAAACGCATGAACCGTCGCTGACTGACGAATTCATCTTGGTCGACGTATCCGACTATCACCATTTCGATCCATTGGTCGTGCTCGATCAGGTCGTGGAAGTCATCGACCATCATCCAGGTTACGAAGATTACTGGGCAAAGAAACTCGGTTCAGCCGCCGACATCCGCCCGATCGGCGCTGCGGCAACTCAGGTCTTTCAGCGTTGGCAGACCTCAGACTTGCTAGCAAAAATCAGCGAACAAAGCGCCGCACTGTTGGCCACCGCGATCCTCGACAACACCCTGAACTTCACCAGCCAGATGACCACCGCAGCGGACATCGGCGCCTACGCCGAACTCGCGTTTCGGGCGAAACTCGCGACCGACTGGCCCGAGAAATACTTCCTCGAATGCCAGGCCAGTATCGAATCTGACCTTGGCAATGCCGTGGCAGCCGACCTGAAACGGCTGAAACCCGAAAGTAATCTGCCGCAAGTCTTCGCACAAATGACCGTGTGGGATGCCGATGCGTTGCTGCAAAGGCATCGGCCAGCGATCCGCCAATGGATGGCTGAGCAGGGCGATGACTGGATGCTGAATGTCATCAGCATCCGCGACCGGAAAAGTTGTTTGCTGGTCGAATCCGTTTCGAGCCAACGCAAACTCAATCGCCTGCTGACACTGGACTGGCACGCCGGCATGGCCATCCACGCACCCTCAATCCTGCGCAAGGAACTACTCAAACTGGGCCTGCACACAAACCTGTAGGAGCCGAGCTTGCTCGCGAAGGCATTGTGTCAGGCAAATCACATCTGCCTGACATAATGCCTTCGCGAGCAAGCTCAGCTCCTACAAGGGTTACGCGATTAATCCAGGGTGAGGTTTTTTGTTCGGCGATCATTGCCCTGCGGATTGCCAACATCCAGCAACCGCCTCTCCACCAACACATTCTCCAGCGCCTGACGCTCGAACGGCGCCATTTGGTGTTCGCGCTTTTTCAGCTCCAGCAGAATGGGGCTGGACCAGGTGCGGTAGGTCTGTTCGATCGTGCGACGCGACGTCATCAGTCTCTCCTTGATCAAGAGCCCAGGGGCTCAGTCCGATGAGGGAGTAACGTTAGACGACAAACCTGGAAGGCGCGAATACGACGATCCCGTGTAGGAGCTGCCGAAGGCTGCGATCTTTTGACTTTGTTTTTTAAAGACAAGATCAAAAGATCGCAGCCTTCGGCAGCTCCTACACGGGATCGGGGGTCAGTCTTCTACGTTCATCAGTTGTTGCACGCCTTCCCACGCTTCGGCGCGCATGCGTTCGATGTCCAGGCCGGGGATTACGCCGTTGTCGACCACAATCCGGCCGCAGACCAGGCTGTATTTCACCGTGATCGGTTCACCCGCAACCACCGGGGCGACGGCGCTGTCGTGGAAGCCGTAGAACCGTGGGTGATCGAGACTGTAGACGACCAAATCCGCCGCTTGCCCGACTTCCAAAGTGCCAACCGCGCCAAGTCCCAACACCTGCGCGCCACCCGCCGTGCCCCAGTGAATGACGTCTTCTGCGGTGGTCGCCGAGGCGCCTTGTTCGGCGCGATGAATCAGCCACGCGGTGTTGGCCTCACCGACCATGCTTCCGGATTCATTCGACGCTACGCCATCCACGCCTAGAGAAATCGGCACACCTGCCTCGTACATCTGCGGCACTGGCGCGACGCCGCTGCCCAGCCGCGCATTGCTCACCGGGCAGTGCGAGATGCCGGTGCCGGTCTGCGCGAGCATGCGGATTTCACCCGGTTGCAGGTGTACGGCGTGGGCGAACCAGACGTCGGGGCCGAGCCATTCGTGTTCGGCGACGAATTCCACCGGCAGGCAGTTGTATTTTTCGCGGCAGAAATTCACGTAGTTCTGCGTTTCCGACAAATGTGTGTGCAGGCGCAAACCGAGGCCGCGTGCGGTGTGGGCGAGTTCGCGCAGCAACGTTGGCGGCAGCGAGAACGTTGGCGTGGTTGGCGCGACAACCACGCGGCGCATCGCGTCTGGAGTGTCCTGGTGATACAGCGATTTCAGCCGTTCGATATCGCCAACCATTTGCTCGAGGCTCTCCGGTTGCAGCGCGGTTTTCGAGAAGCCCGGATGTGCGCTCGCCGATTCCAGCGCGCCGCCACGGCACAGCACAAAGCGCAGGCCAAACTCATCGGCCATGTCGAACAGCAAGTCGCCGGTCTCGGTGCTGCCGTGAGCGTGGTAGAGGTAATGGTGATCGGCGCAGGTGGTGACGCCGGACAGCAGCAATTCGACCATGCCCAGTCGTGCAGCAATCCGCGCCAGTTGCGGGGTAAAGCGGTTGAGGCGCGGGTAGGGCACGCTCGCCAGCCAGCCTTGCAGATCCTGATTCAGCCCTGCGGGCACGGCTTTAAGCAGGTTCTGGAACAGGTGATGGTGGGTGTTGATCCAGCCGGGATAGACCACGCAGTTGCGCGCGTCGATCAGCCGTTCGCCGGGTTGTGGTTCAAGGTTCGCGGCCATTTCGGCGATGCGACCGTTGACCACGCGGATGTCCACGGCCCCGGCCCGCGCGCGAGGGCCGCGCAGGCCGGTCATCACCGCGACCGGGTTTTTGATCAGGATGTTCTGAAGTTGAGTCATGGGCAGCTCCAAACTAAAGGATGTGCGAGGCGGATTTGCTGGCGGTGGTTTCCGGCACGCTGACGCCATTCAGCGCGGCGTTGAGCAGCACCGACACCAGGCAAGCGATAACCACGCTGCTGTGCAGGAACGGCTGCGACCACTCGGGGAGTTGTTTGAACAAGGTGGGGGCGAGCACCGGCACCAGCGCGGCGGCGATGGTGAAACCGACGATCAGCACGTTGTAGCGATTGCGCTCGTAATCGACTTTGGCGAGAGTCTGAATGCCCGCCGCCGCAACCACGCCGAACATGGCAATGCCAGCGCCACCGAGGGCGGCGGTCGGCATCGAAGCGATGATCGCGCCGGCCTTCGGCACCAAGGCAATCGAGCACATCAGCAAGCCGCTGACCGCGACCACCCAACGGCTGCGCACGCCGGTGAGGATCACCAGGCCGACGTTTTCCATGAAGGCAATAAACGGGAACGCGGCGAACATCCCGGCGATGGTGCTGGCCAGGCCATTTGCGCGCAGACCGTTGATGACCTGTTTGTCCTCGACCGGTTTTTCGACAATGTCGCCGATGGCCACGAACAGCCCCATCGACTCGACCATCTGCACGATCATCACCACCACCATGGTCGCGATGGGGATCAGGCTGAAGGTTGGCAGGCCGAAATAGAACGGGTAGGGCACGGTCAGCCACGGCGCATCTTCGACGCTGTGAAAACTGCCCATGCCCAGACCGTAGGCAAGACCGGCGCCAACCAGCATCCCGATCAACACCGCCATGTTGCGCAGCATCGGGCTGCCATAGCGGTTGACCAGCAGAATCGTCAGCAACACCACCACCGCCACACCGAGGAACGCCGGCGCGCCGAAGTTGCTCGCGTTGCGCCCGCCGCCAACCCATTCATAGGCAATCGGGAACAGCTGCAAACCGATCACGGTGACGATGCAACCGGTGACCACGGGCGGAAAAAACCGCCGTAATCGACCGACGAAGGGCGCCATCAGCATGGTGAAAATCCCCGCGCCGATCACCGCCCCGCAGACCCCGGCGAACCCCACCTCCGGGTTGCTGCCGATGGCGATCACCGGGCCAACGCTGCTGAAAGCCACGCCTTGCAGAATTGGCAGGCGCACGCCGAATTTCCAGAAGCCGACGGTTTGCAGGAGGGTGGCAATGCCGGAACAGAACAGCGTGGTGCTGATCAACACCACCGTGTCGGCGTGAGACATTTTCAACGCACTGGCAACAATCAACGGCACGGCGATGGCGCCGATGTACGAGACGGCCATGTGTTGCAGGCCGAGGGTGAGCATCTGTCGCACCGGCAAAACGCGGTCGACGGGGTGCACGGTGGATGCGGTTTTTGATGGGGATGTGGCTGACGACATGGGGAAACACCTCTGGCTGTTTTTATGCGGTAGAGAGGGGTATTCGTCTGATGCCGATCAGCTCAAGAACACAGTGGAACCCTGTGGGAGCTGGCTTGCCAGCGATGGCGATTTAGCAGTCACCATTTTTATAAACTGACAGTCCGCTATCGCTGGCAAGCCAGCTCCCACAAGTTTTGTGTTGTGCAAAAAACTGGCATCAGTCATTCGTACACATGTGCCCGAAGCCGCCATCCACCGGCTCCGATGCCTTGTTTCAGCCTGCCAGGCAGGCGGCGAAGCCCTGGTTCAGGGCCGCGCGATCCAGGTCGCGGCCGATGAACACGATCTTGCTCGAGCGGGGCTCCGTGCCCCACGCGGTCGAGGCGCGGAATTCCACCAGGCTGTGCACGCCTTGCAGCACGTAGCGCTGGTCTTCATTGGCCACGGCGAGCACGCCTTTCATGCGGTACAGGTTGTCGGCCTGGGAGGAGCGCAGTTCGCTGATCCAGCGGTGGAACGCCACCAGGTTGACCGCGCCGTCCACAGCGATGCCCACCGATGACACGCTTGGGTCGTGTTGGTGATCCTGCTCTTCAGTAGACTGCTCAGCGTGATGCTCATGGTCGTGGTGATCGTGATCGTGCTGATCCGCGCCGATTTCCATGAGCTTCTGCGTGCATTCAAACGCGCCGATGCCGAGGATCTTCGTCAGATCGATTTGCGCGTGGGTCGAGGTCACCAGATCTGCCGTGGCATTCAAGCCACGGATCTTGCCGCGCAGGGTTTCCACTTCTTCAGTGCTGACCAGATCGACCTTGTTGATGACGATCCGATCGGCGCAGACAATCTGATCCACTGCCTGATTGTCGACGCCGTCGAGTTGCAGATCCTCCAGGTGCTGGGCGATGTGCTTGGCGTCGACCATGGTCACGATGGCGTCGAGTTCGACTTCATCGGCGATCGGGTCATTGATGAAAAAGCTCTGCGCCACCGGGTACGGATCGGCCAGGCCGCTGGTCTCGATAAGTATGTGGTCAAGCCGCACCGGCCGCGCGACCAGCTCTCTGACGATGCGCACCAAGTCCTCGCGAACCTCGGCGGTGCAGCACACGCAGCCGTTGACCATCTCGTAGATTTCTTCGGTCTCGGAACTGAGGACGAGGTCGCCGTCGATGCCGACTTCACCGAATTCGTTTTCGATCACGGCGATTTTGCGGCCGTGGTTTTCCTTGAGGATGTAATTGAGCAGAGTGGTTTTACCGGCACCGAGGAAACCGGTGAGGATGGTCACGGGGATTTTGGTGTTGCGGGTTGGGGCGTTGAATGGGGTGTTCATCTGAAGCTCCTTAGGTACTTTGTGTCGGAGTGAGATCAAATGTGGGAGCGGGCTTGCTCGCGAATGCGGTGGGTCAGCCACCTTCATTGTTGAATGACACAC
>NZ_CACSJY010000033.1:0-70689 GCF_902706155.1 Pseudomonas sp. 18058 | reverse complement strand
CGAAAGCGGTGTGTCAGATGACATTTGTTTCACTGACCCACCGCTTTCGCGAGCAAGCCCGCTCCCACAGGTCGTGTCTGTATTGGGACAAGCCGGACGGGCGAAAAGTCGTTACTATAAGCGCCTCTTTGCCTGCCTTGCCATGGACACCATGACCGAGAACGACTATCTGATCGCCTGGGGCCTCTACGCCTTTGCCGCCGTAGGCTGCCTGTTGGTATGGATGCGCCTGACCACCTGGATGTGGCGCTACCTGCGCGAGCCGCTGCGGGTGCTCATGGCGGTGTTGCTGTTCAGCCCGACCATCATTGACCCGGTGAAAGCCAAAGTTGCGCCGTCTATCGCCATTACCGCGCTGGATCTGGCGTTCAAGGTCGGCAACAACGCCTGGCGAGCGATCTCCGATCTGTTCATGTACAGCATGATCGCCCTCGGTATTTACCTGATCTTCGTGTTGATCCGTCTGCCAATCGAACGCGCGTCCCGTGCTCGCCGCGAGCAGGCAGAAGCCGCCAAGGCTGCCGCCCGTGCCGATGATCGCGATGACGATCAATCGTTCGGCGGCGTCGGCGATGACCGCTACGGTCGTCCGCCCGTCCCGAGCAATCCGCAGCGCACGCGGGTCGAGCCGCGCCTGTAATCCCGAGAGTCCGCACATGTGTGAATTACTGGGCATGAGTGCCAACGTGCCGACCGATATCGTGTTCAGCTTCACCGGCCTGATGCAGCGTGGCGGGCGTACCGGCCCGCACCGCGACGGCTGGGGCATCGCGTTTTACGAAGGTCGAGGCTTGCGCCTGTTTCAGGATCCGGCGGCTAGCAGCGAGTCGGAAGTCGCCAATCTGGTGCAACGCTATCCGATCAAAAGCGAAGTGGTCATCGGCCACATTCGCCAGGCCAACGTTGGCAAAGTCTGCTTATCCAACACTCACCCGTTCGTCCGCGAACTGTGGGGCCGCAACTGGTGCTTCGCGCACAACGGCCAACTCGCCGATTTCACCCCGATCAAAAGTTTCTACCGCCCGGTCGGCGATACCGACAGCGAGGCGGCGTTCTGCGATTTGCTCAACCGCGTGCGTGCAGCCTTTCCGGAACCGGTCGATATAGAAGAACTGTTGCCGGATCTGGTCGCCGCCTGCGCCGAATACCGCAGCAAAGGCGTGTTCAACTGCCTGCTCAGCGATGGCGACTGGCTGTTCTGCTATTGCTCGACCAAACTGGCACAAATTACTCGACGCGCACCGTTCGGCCCGGCGCGCTTGAAGGATGTCGACGTAATCGTCGATTTCCAGGCGGAAACCACGCCCAACGACGTGGTCACCGTGATTGCCACCGAACCGTTGACCGAAAACGAAACCTGGACCCGCTACGAACCGGGCCAATGGAGCCTGTGGCGACGCGGCGAATGCGTCAGCCAGGGTAAGACCGAATAAGGATTGCGCGCCATGTTGCTCAGTTATCTACGGCTGGTGTTGTTCGCGGCGGGCCTGTTGATCGGTGTCCAGGTGCCGGGCTTCATCAACGATTACGCGAAACGCGTCGAAGCGCATCTGATTGAAGCGCAGACCGGTTTGCGCGGTTTTCAGGGCACGGCTGATCAGTTTTTCAAAGGCGATATGCAGGCGCTGGTCGCGCATTATCGTGCCAGTGAAGATCCGATATTCCGTAGCGATGCGGATAGCCTGAACACTTTGCTCACCCGTCAGGTGGCGTTGGACAAGCAGTTCCAGGCGATGCAGGGCCCTTGGTACATCCGCTTCCTGCAAGTGGTGCTGGCGGCGGATCCGGACATTCGCAAGGAAACCTGGAATGGCTACAGCTATCAGATTCTGCTGACCCCGGAAGCGATGATCTGGGGCATGAGCGGCGCGCTGTTGCTGTCGTTCGGGATCGAATGCGTGTTCCGTCTGATTGACTGGGTAGTGCTCGGCGGCCGACGCCTGCGCCAGAGCCGCCCGATCGAAGACCGCGACGTGCGCGGCCTCTGAAGATCGTTCCCACGCTCTGCGTGGGAATGCAGCCCGGGACGCTCCGCGTCCCAAAGCGGACGCGGAGCGTCCATTGAGGCATTCCCACGCGGAGCGTGGGAACGATCATGTAGGAGCTGCCGAAGGCTGCGATCTTTGCTGTTAAGGGGTCAAAACCACATACCCATCACCAACCTTCTGCGCATACTCCGCCAACACCTGCTGACACAACGTCACAATCTCCTCGACCCACTCAACCCCCACCCGCCACGACACCACCACCTGCAAATCCGGTGGCCGCTGATCGATGTTCAGCAAGGTCAATTCCCCCCGCGCCAGTTCCTCCGCCACCAACACCGGCGGCAGCACGCCAATCCCGAATCCATCGCGCAACAACCGCGTGATCGCCGACACCGAATTCACGCAATTCAAACGCGGCGCCATCACCCCGTTCGCCTGCATCAACGCCACAAGGTCTTGATGCGGTCGGGAGTTTTTCGAGTAGGTGATGATGCGTTCCTGCGCCAGTTCAGCGAGGTCGGCGTAGTCGCGGTTGTAGATCGAATTACTGGCGACGATCCAGCCCAGCGGATGGCTGGCCAGTTCCAGGCTGCGCACACTTTCGTGGCGCACCAGATCGGTTTGCAGAACTATATCGAGAAAACCTTTTTGTAGCTGATCGCAGAGGTTCAGCGAGGTATCCGCCACCAGCTCGATTTCCACCCGTGGATACAGATCGGTCATCTGCGCCACCAACGGGCTCAGCCACGTGTGGATCACCGTGTCCATCACGCCGATGCGCACGCGGCCGACCTTGCTTGAGCGAGTCTCGATCGACTGCTTCAGCGCCGACATGGTGTCGAGCATCTGCTCGGCATAGTCGAGCACTTTCAGGCCTTCGGGCGTCAGGCTGACACCGCGCGAATCGCGCAGAAACAGCTTCACCCCCAGCTCGCCCTCCAGTACCGCAATGCGGCTGGAAATCGATGCCTGGGTGGTGAACAACTTGTCGGCGGTCAGGCGAAAACTCTTCAGGCGGGCGACCCAGACAAAGGTCTCGAGAAACTTCAGGTTCATGGGCAAGGCTCGGGTGACAAATTTTTCTTATGCCTAAGGCGGGTTTTTATTCGTTGGACGCAGCACGCCCTGGCGACGAAAAATCGGCGCATCCGGTTCCCACGATAGGCGTCGTCGGGGCTACGAACAAGACCAATAAAAAACCTGCGGAGATAAGCCATGAGTGCTCCCGACACCCTAGAAGCATCCCCGGCACCGGCGCGTCCGGGGCCGTTCGACTGGTACCGCAACATCAACCAGCAGGAGCGCCGCACCTTCTGGAGCTGCAAGATCGGCTATGGTCTGGACGGCATGGACACGCAGATGCTCAGCTTCGTCGTGCCGACGCTGATTGCGATGTGGGGCATCACCACCGGCGAGGCCGGGCTGATTCATACCAGCACGCTGATTGCTTCAGCGATTGGCGGTTGGGTCGCCGGGATTCTCTCCGACCGCATCGGCCGCGTGCGCACCCTGCAACTGACGGTGCTGTGGTTCGCCTTCTTCACCTTCCTCTGCGGCTTCGCGCAAAACTACGAACAACTGTTGATCGCCCGCACCTTGATGGGCTTCGGTTTCGGCGGCGAATGGACGGCCGGCGCGGTGCTGATCGGTGAGGTGATCCGCGCCAAGGATCGCGGCAAAGCGGTGGGCATGGTGCAATCCGGGTGGGCGTTGGGCTGGGGCCTGACGGCGATTCTGTACGCGCTGCTGTTCTCGGTGTTGCCACCGGAAGACGCCTGGCGCGCGCTGTTCATCCTCGGCATCGTACCGGCGATTTTTGTGATTTTCGTCCGCCGTCTGGTCAAGGATCCGGAGATCTATCGCGAAGCCAAGGCCCGACAAACGCCGGAGAATCAATCGAAGTTCTACGAGATCTTCGCCCCGGGCATGCTCTTCACCACGTTCCGCGCTTCGCTGCTGACCACCGGTGCGCTGGGCGGGTATTACGCGATCACTTCCTGGCTGCCGACCTTCCTCAAGAACGAACGCGGTTTGAGCGTACTCGGTACTGGCGGTTATCTGGCGATGGTGATTGTCGGCTCTTACGTCGGTTACGTGATCAGCGCTTACCTGACCGATCTGCTCGGCCGCAAAAAGAATTTCATCCTGTTCGCGGTCGGCTCGTTCACCATCGTTTTGCTCTATACGCAATTGCCGGTGAGTAACGGCGTGATGCTGTGGCTGGGCTTCCCGCTGGGCTTCTTCGCCTCAGGGATTTTCAGCGGCATGGGCGCGTTTCTCACTGAGCTGTTTCCGACGCGGATTCGCGGTTCGGGGCAGGGTTTTTGCTACAACATCGGGCGGGCGCTGGCGGCGTTGTTTCCGCTGCTGATCGGTTTGCTTAGCCAGACCGTGCCATTGAGTGTCGGCATTGGTGCTTTCGCGGCGGTGTCTTACGGCGTGGTGATCATCGCGGCATTGAGCCTGCCGGAAACCCGTGGCAAGCAACTCGATGCGCAGTAACTGATAACCTGCCAGGCACAATCCTACAGATAAAAAGACAAGCCCCTACAGGAGTGTTCACCGTGAGCCGCCTGCTATTGAATTGCGACATTGGCGAGAGCTTCGGCAGCTGGACCATGGGTCTGGACGCCGAGGTCATGCCCTTCATCGATTGCGCCAACATCGCCTGCGGTTTCCATGCCGGCGACCCGAGCATCATGCGTAAAACCGTCAGCCTGGCGTTGAGCCACGGCGTAAAAATCGGCGCGCATCCGGCTTATCAGGATCTGGTCGGTTTCGGCCGCCGTTCCATGGCGTATTCGGCGCAAGAGCTGCAAGACATCCTGCATTACCAGATCGGTGCACTCGATGGCATCTGCAAGGCGCAGGGTGGCGAGGTCAGTTACGTCAAACCGCACGGCGCGATGTACAACGACATGATGGCCAACCCGGCGCAATTGCGTGCGGTGATTCAGGCCGTGGCCGCTTACGACAGCAGCCTGCCGCTGATGTTGATGGCCACTCGCGACAACTCGGCCGCGCAGCAAATTGGTGATGAGTATGGCGTGATGTTGTGGTTCGAAGCGTTCGCCGACCGCGCCTATGACAGCGCCGGCAAACTGGTTTCGCGACAACTGCCGGGTGCGGTGCATCACGACCCTGAAAATATCATCGAACAAGCGCTGACCATTGCCCGTGGCGGCAACCTCACCGCCAGCGATGGCAGTGCGTTGCGCCTGCATGCCAACACCCTCTGCGTACACGGCGACAACGCCAGTTCGGTGGCCGCCGTGCAGCGTATTCGCGAGGCCTTGAATCAGCAGGATGCGCAATGAACCCAAGGATTGAAGTGGTGGCACTGGATTGCCTGATGCTGCGCCTGTTCGATGAAATCGCTGAGGCCAACATGCCATGGATGCTCGCCGCCAGTGAGCGCTTGCGTACGGTGTTTGGCGCGCAATTGATCGATCTGGTGCCGTCGTACACGACGCTGATGGTGCATTACGATTTGACGGTTTTGAGCCCGAATCAGGCGCGGGAATTGATCGCTGAGGCGCTGATTGATCTGTCGCCGAATTCACGATCCGCCGGTCAATGTCATGTGTTGCCGGTCTGGTATGACTTGAGCGTCGGGCCGGAGTTGAGCTTGCTGGCTGAGCGCAGTGGGCTGGCAGTGGAGGAGGTGATCCGTCGCCACAGCGGCCGCGAATATCAGGTGTTCGCCCTCGGCTTCGCGCCGGGTTTTGCCTTTATGGGTTTGGTCGAAGAAATCCTCGCGGCGCCACGTTTGAACACGCCGCGCAAGAAAGTCGCCGCTGGCAGCGTCGGTATCGCTGAGCGGCAAACCGCAGCCTATCCCGTGGTCTCGCCCGGTGGCTGGAATCTGATCGGTCGTACGCCGGCGAAACTGTTCGATCGTCATCGCGAGGGCTACAGCCTGATGCAACCCGGCGACACCGTGCGTTTCGAAGCCGTGAGCCATGCCGAGTTCATCAATCTGGGCGGCGACGACACGCCACTGGAGGCGCAGGCATGAGCCGATTGACGATTGAGGCGAGCACGGCGCTGTGTCTGTTGCAGGATGCCGGGCGATTTGGTGTGCGGCATCTGGGCGTGACTCAGGGCGGCGCGGCGGATTGGTGCTCGATGAGCTGGGCCAATTGGCTGCTGGGCAACGGGCTGGATTTGGCGGTGATCGAAATCACCCTCGGCGGCTTTGCGGTGGTGGCGGAAGAGGATTGCTTGCTGGCGCTGGCCGGGGCGGATCTTGGCGCGCAGGTAGATGGTCAGCCGTTGGCGCCGTGGCGCAGTTTCAAATTGGGCAAAGGGCAGAAATTGCAGTTCACGCAACCGTTGCTTGGCGCGCGGGCCTATCTGGCAGCACCCGGCGGCTTTGACGCGCCGAAAGTGTTGGGCAGCAGCGCGACGGTGGTGCGTGAAGAACTCGGTGGACTCGACGGCATGGGCTTGTCGTTGTCCAAGGGTTCAACGCTGAGTTATCACGGGGAATCGTTGCTGGTGCGGGAAATGCCGTTGGCGTTGCGGTCGGATCTGAAATCCAATGCCCCACTGGATCTGGTGCTCGGCGCACAGATCGGTCAGTTCAGCGGGCAGAGTTTGTTTGATGTGTTTAACAGTGCCTGGACGGTGGACAGTCGCGCTGATCGCATGGGTATTCGCTTGTTGGGCAAGGCGCTGGAGTATCAGGGGCAGCCGATGATTTCCGAGGGAATTCCGTTGGGCGCGGTGCAGGTGCCGCCGGATGGGCAGCCGATTGTGTTGCTCAATGATCGGCAGACGATTGGCGGCTATCCACGGTTGGGCGCATTGACGCCGCTGGCGTTGGCGCGGCTGGCGCAGTGTTTGCCGGGGGCGCAGGTGCGGTTGCGGCCTGTAGTGCAAGATGTCGCGCACCGTGAGCATGTCGGATATTTGCGGCGCTTTAAAGAAAGCTAAGAGCTTCGCGAGCAAGCCCGCTCCCACAATTGGAATGCATTTCAACTGTGGGAGCGGGCTTGCTCGCGAAGGGGCCATCACTGGCAACACAGATTATTTGGACAAAAACCGCATCCCTTCCTCAAGCCCACGCAGCGTCAACGGATACATCTGATCCTCAATCAAATCCCTGACGATATTGGTCGACGAGGTATACCCCCATGTATCTTTCGGGTACGGGTTAATCCAGATGAGCTTCTTGTACTTTTCCATAAACCGCTGCATCCACACATAACCCGGCTCTTCGTTCCAGTGCTCGACACTGCCGCCGGCCTGGGTGATTTCATAAGGCGCCATCGCCGCGTCGCCAATGAAGATCACCTTATAGTCGGCACCATACTTGTGCAGAAGATCCTGGGTAGAGGTGCGCTCGGAAGTGCGGCGCATGTTGTTCTTCCACACCGATTCGTAAACGAAGTTGTGGAAGTAGAAGTACTCCAGATGCTTGAACTCGGTCTTACAGGCCGAGAACAACTCCTCACAGATCTTCACGTGCGCGTCCATCGAACCGCCGATGTCGAACAGCAACAACAGCTTCACCGTATTGCGCCGCTCCGGGCGCATCTGAATGTTCAGCAGGCCCGCGTCTTTGGCGGTGTGATCGATGGTGCCGTCGATATCAAGTTCTTCCGCCGCGCCCTGGCGAGCGAACTTACGCAGACGACGCAGGGCAACCTTGATGTTGCGCGTGCCCAGCTCCACCGAGTCGTCGAGGTTCTTGTACTCGCGCTGATCCCAGACTTTTACCGCTTTGCCCTGACGCTTGCCGGCATCGCCCACCCGAATGCCTTCCGGGTTGAAGCCGCCGGAGCCAAACGGGCTGGTGCCGCCGGTGCCAATCCATTTGTTGCCGCCGGCGTGACGTTCCTTCTGTTCTTCCAGACGTTTCTTGAACTCTTCGATCAGTTTGTCGAGACCGCCGAGGGACTGGATTTGCGCGCGTTCCTCGTCGCTCAGCGAACGCTCGAATTCCTTGCGCAGCCAGTCTTCGGGTATCAGCGCCTGTAAGTGATCGTCGAGCTTTTCGAGGCCATTGAAGTAGGCGCCAAACGCACGGTCGAATTTGTCGAAATGGCGCTCGTCCTTCACCAGAATCGCCCGCGACAAGTAGTAGAACTCGTCCATGTCGGCGAAGGTCACGCGCTGCTTCAGCGCGTTGATCAGGTCGAGCAGCTCGCGCACCGACACCGGCACCTTGGCTGCACGCATTTCATTGAACAGGTTGAGCAACATGGCATCAGCCTCTTAGCGGGTGCCGCGACGGCTCATAAACGCCAGACGCTCAAGCAGTTGCACGTCCTGTTCGTTCTTCACCAAAGCACCGGCCAGCGGCGGAATCGCCTTGGTCGGATCGCGTTCGCGCAGCACCGCTTCGCCAATATTGTCGGCCATCAGCAGTTTCAGCCAGTCGACCAGCTCGGAAGTCGACGGCTTCTTCTTCAGGCCTGGCACTTTGCGCACATCGAAGAACACGTCCAGCGCTTCGCTGACCAGATCCTTCTTGATGTCCGGGTAGTGCACGTCGACGATTTTCTGCAGGGTCGGGCGATCCGGGAAAGCGATGTAGTGGAAGAAGCAGCGGCGCAGGAAAGCGTCCGGCAGCTCTTTCTCGTTGTTCGAAGTAATGATAATGATCGGGCGCTTCTTGGCCTTGATGGTCTCGTCGATCTCGTAAACGTAGAACTCCATCTTGTCGAGTTCTTGCAGCAGGTCGTTGGGGAACTCGATATCGGCCTTGTCGATCTCGTCGATCAGCAAAATGACCCGCTCTTCGGACTCGAAAGCCTCCCAGAGCTTGCCTTTCTTCAGGTAGTTGCGCACGTCGTGGACTTTTTCAGTGCCCAGCTGCGAGTCGCGCAGACGGCTGACCGCATCGTACTCGTACAAGCCCTGATGGGCCTTGGTGGTGGATTTGATGTGCCAGGTGATCAGCTTGGCATTGAACGATTCGGCCAGTTGCTCGGCGAGCATGGTCTTGCCGGTGCCCGGCTCGCCCTTGACCAGCAGCGGCCGCTCCAGGGTGATGGCGGCGTTGACCGCCAGCTTCAGGTCATCGGTGGCGACGTAGGCCTGGGTGCCTTCGAACTTCATCTGCTAATCCTCGAACGGTAACGCCGACCTGACGGGCAGGGCGGGGGCGAAATAATCGGATGCCCGACTATAACGCGCAGGCCGGTCGACTGTGAACGCAGACGGCTTATTCAGTCTCTGAATGGGGCGTCACATGTTGACTCAGTCTCGGCGCATGGCCAGTATTTTTACCCGGTTGATTCGGCGATAGCCTCTGAATACACCGCATGACTTGCGGCAAAAGGGCTTTCTGTGGCGAGGGAGCTTGCTCCCGCTGGGCTGCGAAGCAGCCCCATCCCGTTCACTCGGAGGCTTTTAATACATGTCGAGCATAAAAAGACCACGCTTGTCCGCTGCCGTAGCGCTTACAGACCGCCGACTCGCACTGACCTTTTGCGATAGCCGGCAAGTAACAGTCGATTTGAGTTGCGATATCCAAACATATCCAGGACTCGCCCCATTACTCGATCCGATAGTCTTTGCAACTGCTCGTCTGGCAGATAATGGCTGGACTGTTGAATGGTTGGCCGCAGATATCCAGATCGGCGCAGATACCTTTTATCGGGATGCATTTCGCCCGTAAATCCTAACCCGCATCCGGCTTGGGCCGTTCATACCGCGCATTGAATGCCTGAACAAAGCCATTACGCAAAATCTGCAAAAATGCTTCAAACGCGCTGATATTTTGCTGATGCACATTGCCGCTCAGCTCAACCTTGGTCGCAAACTGGTTTTTCGCCTGATTCTTCAGCACGGTTTCCGTGCCGCCGACCAGCGCTTCCCAGACGGAGCGGAAGATGCTTTTGTTCTTGTTTTCCACGTCCTGCTGCCAGTTGAACACTTCGACGTCACGCAGCAGGGGTTTGATGTAGCCGTTGACTTGCGCCTTTTTGGCTTTGGCCTCAATCACTACATCGCCGTGACCGGCATTGAAATCGAACTTGCCGTAGGCCGAAGCGAAGTCGTTCATGCTCTTGAGTTCGATATCTTTGGCGCGCAGGCGGAATTCGAAGTCTTCAAAATTGCTCAACGGATCGAAGGTGGCGGTGGTTTCCAGCGGTGCATGGCCGAGTAGCAAGGCTTTGCCTTCGAATCGGGCGTCGCGTTTGCCTTCCTTGTCGACCACGTTGGTCAGGTTGTAGATGCTCGCGTTGACGTCAGTGGCATTCATGTTCACCGGCGGTTTGGAGTTGAAGTTGCGGAAACTGATGCGACCGTCGTTGATCTGCACTTCGTCGAGGGTGATGGGCAACAACTTGCCCAACTGCTCACGCCAGTCGGTGCCTTGACCGGTTTGGGAATTCTGTTTGTTGGCGCCACCGTCGACGAAGTTGATTTCAGGTTTGAAGAACTTCACTTGAGCGACGACGGCATGGTCGTACCACAGCGAGTGCCAACTGACTGAAAGGTCGATCAACGGTGCGTTAACGAACGGCACCGGCACTTTGCCGTCGACTTTGACAATCTTCAGACCGTTGATTTTGTAGGCGCCGCGCCACCACGCCAGGTCAACATCGGTGATCTGACCACGGTAATCGCCCATGTTGGCGAGTTTGTCATTCAGGTAATCGCGCACCACGTAGGGCAGGGCGATGTGCAGCGCGATCAGCAGCACGACGATTCCCGCGAAAGTCCACAAGGGCCAGCTGTAGCGACGTTTCATGGTGACAATTCCCGAACGATGTAAAGCGATTGACTACTGCGTGTTGCAGACGTTCGCCTCGACTGGACTGTGATGGGCAACAGGCATACCTTGGAGCGCTGAATTCAATGCTGCATAAGGACCCAGCCATGAGCCGTATTTTTGCTGACAATGCCCATTCCATCGGCAACACGCCGCTGGTGCAGATCAACCGTATTGCGCCGCGTGGCGTGACCATTCTGGCCAAGATCGAGGGGCGCAACCCCGGTTATTCGGTGAAATGCCGGATCGGCGCCAACATGATCTGGGACGCCGAAAGCAGCGGCAAACTCAAGCCCGGCATGACCATCGTCGAGCCGACGTCGGGCAACACTGGCATAGGCCTGGCCTTCGTCGCCGCCGCTCGCGGTTACAAATTGATGCTGACCATGCCGGCCTCGATGAGCATCGAGCGCCGTAAGGTGCTCAAAGCATTGGGTGCTGAACTGGTGTTGACCGAACCGGCCAAGGGCATGAAAGGCGCGATCGAAAAAGCCGCTGAAATCGTGGCCAGTGATGCCGACAAATACTTCATGCCTGCGCAGTTCGATAACCCGGCCAACCCGGCCATTCATGAAAAAACCACCGGCCCGGAAATCTGGAACGACACCGACGGTGCTGTCGACGTATTGGTGGCCGGCGTCGGAACCGGCGGAACCATCACCGGTGTTTCGCGGTATATCAAGAATACCCAGGGCAAACCGATTCTCTCCGTGGCCGTGGAGCCGGTGTCCTCACCGGTGATCACGCAAGCGCTGGCCGGTGAAGAGATCAAGCCGAGCCCGCACAAGATTCAGGGGATCGGCGCCGGTTTTGTGCCGAAAAACCTCGATCTGTCGATGGTAGATCGGGTTGAGTTGGTGACTGACGAAGAATCGAAAGCCATGGCCCTGCGTTTGATGCAGGAAGAAGGAATCTTGTGCGGGATCTCCTGCGGTGCAGCGATGGCGGTTGCCGTGCGTCTGGCGGAGACCCCGGAAATGCAGGGCAAGACCATCGTCGTGATCCTGCCGGACTCGGGCGAGCGTTATCTGTCGAGCATGTTGTTCAGCGACCTGTTCACCGAGCAGGAGAATCAGCAGTAATCTGGATTGATTCAGGTCAGCCAAGGTTCAGGATCGTTATGTTAATAAGCGCTTTATTGCGCATTGCTTAACACTGAATCTTGGAATGCACGGGTTTTTCCCGACGCCGGTAGTGTTTATCATGGCCGGCTGCCATGCCGGGTAAATGGCATCGCAGCGTCGTTTTTTATCAAGGAGTTGTGGATGACCGTTTCGTTTGCCGCCAAGGCGTTTGTGCTGTTGCTGTTTCTCGGCAGCACGCTCTATGTGCATTTGCGCGGCAAGGCGCGTTTGCCGGTACTGCGTCAGTTCGTCAACCATTCGGCGCTGTTCGCTCCGTACAACGCCTTGATGTACATGTTCTCTGGCGTGCCGTCGAAGCCGTATCTGGATCGCAGCAAGTTTCCAGAGCTGGACGTGTTGCGCGACAACTGGGAAACCATCCGCGACGAAGCGATGCACCTGTTCGACGAGGGCTATATTCGCGCCGCCGAGAAGAACAACGATGCCGGTTTCGGTTCGTTCTTCAAGAAAGGCTGGAAGCGTTTCTACCTCAAGTGGTACAACAAACCGCTGCCTTCGGCCGAAACACTTTGCCCGAAAACCGTGGCGCTGGTCAGTGCGATTCCGAATGTAAAAGGCGCGATGTTTGCGTTGCTACCGGGCGGTAGTCACCTCAACCCGCACCGCGATCCATTTGCCGGCTCTCTGCGTTATCACCTCGGCTTGTCGACGCCTAACTCTGACGATTGCCGGATCTTCGTCGACGGCCAGGTTTACGCCTGGCGCGACGGTGAAGACGTGATGTTCGATGAGACCTACGTGCACTGGGTTAAAAACGAAACCGAGCAAACCCGCGTCATTCTGTTCTGCGACGTCGAACGTCCGCTGAAAAACCGCTTCATGACTCGCATTAACCGTTCGATCAGCGCCTGGCTCGGCCGCGCGACTGCGCCGCAGAACCTCGATGATGAACGCGTGGGAGGGATCAACCAGGCTTACGCGTGGAGCAAGAACTTCAGCGACAAATTCAGCGGCGTTGTGAAACAGTGGAAGCGCCGTAATCCCAAGGCCTACCGCGTGGCACGACCGGTATTGGCGGTGGTGGTGTTGACGTTGTTGGGGTATTGGTTGTTTGGCTGAGGCTGGGATTGAAATGAAAAAACCGCTCTTTGGGAGCGGTTTTTTATTGGGAAACTTACAGGCGACCTGCTGCGAGTACACTCGGCTCTTCTGTGTCAGTATCGGTTTCCAGTAATTTCAGAAGCCGGTATTGGCTTGCAGTCAGAAGCACCTTTCCAGATTTTCTGCTGCGGGGGAGCGATCCCTTTCTGGTGGGAGCCTTTTTTTCGGATTTACTCATGTTTCCACCACTATTGACCGTTATTTGAACAGTTTTCACGATACTCGGTTCTCCAGGTTTTTTACAAGGCGGCCCTGAGAATCGAAGTCAAAGCCGAGTTTTTGATACTGTGAAACCGCACCCTTCAGAGGCTCCTGGATTTCGAGAATATTGCTTCTAAGAAATTGGGCATATTGTTCGATTGCGATCAACGCCAATGCACCGACACGGTTTTTCAACGGGTGTTTTTCTCTAGGGCGTCCTTCCAGACGCACAATTCGTATTCTTTTCCTGCTGGCGTTTGGATTTGCAAAGCACAGTCCGCAAAGCTGCTCTTCGTGCCAGATCGCTATGTCGAGAGACAAGGGTTCCCGGGATTTCCATTCAACGACTTCACACCACGCGAAGTGCTGATCTTTCCAAAGTCGTGACGCTTCCACTGCTTGCCAATTGATCGGTTCGAAACGAACTTTTGATAAATCTGAGAGAGTCGATTCATTTTGCCCCGATTGAAGCTGTAAACGGGCGGTGACGAAAGTGGCCTGCTTTCTGGCTTCTGACCGATACAACTGATATCGCAAAGATGTCCGTTCCCTTGGCATGTGATTCCGTGCATTCCTTGTCCTCCATGGATGGGTGCTGCCATTGCAATTCAGCCTATGCGCCTCCAATCCACCTGTCGCTAGCGGCCATTCGCCCAAGTCATTGCAATCCATGTCACGCGCTGGTTATAGTCGGCGCTCGTGAGTCGCACGGCTCACTTCTCAACCCTTCAAAAAGATCAGCCCCAATGCCTGCATCCCTCATCAACGCGGTAGTCGATTCAGCGGTCAACGCTGGCGTCGTGCCGTGCGGGAATCAGCAGCCAAGGCAGATCAGTCATTACCCCCCACCTGTCAGTAGCACGCCGGTGTGCGCAGTCGTATCACCGCCGGGCGTTGGCGTTTCGGGCTGATCAGCGTTTTTGCTGCCCCCCGTGCCCGCCTGAAAAAACCTACTGAATTTCAGCCTCGGCTGAGTTGGCTATTTGCCTGACTACAGGTGGTATTCATGTTTGTCCTTTCGAAAAAATCCGCGCTCGCGGCGGCGTCCACGAGCCTGTTCGTTCTGCTGTGGAGCAGCGGGGCGATCTTCTCCAAATGGGGTTTGGCGCACGCGTCACCCTTTGCCTTTCTGCTGATACGTTTTGCGATTGCCTTGTGCGGGCTGGTACTTCTGACGCCGTTGCTCAAGTTGAAGTTGCCCGAGGGCGGCAAGCCGATCCTGTATGCGATTGCCACGGGCGTGGTGTTGTTGGGGGCTTATCAGATTTTCTATCTGCTGGCCCTGAACACCAAAGTCACACCCGGCGTGATGGCCACGATCATGGGTGTGCAGCCGATCCTCACCGTGGTGCTGATGGAACGGCAGCGCTCAGCGAGCCGCTTGTTCGGCCTGGCGCTGGGGCTGGCCGGGCTGATCATGGTGGTTTATCAGGGCATCGGTCTGGCCGGCATGTCCTGGGCGGGAATGCTCTTCGGTTTGCTGGCGCTCGCGAGCATGACGCTCGGTTCGATCATGCAGAAGCGCATCACCGAAAATCCCCTCGGCACGTTGCCGGTGCAGTACCTCGCCGGGCTGTTGCTGTGCGGGATTTTTGTGCCGTTCCAGCCGTTTCATTTTGAACACAGCGCAGGTTTTTTCCTGCCGGTGTTGTGGATGGGGCTGGTGGTGTCGGTGCTGGCGACGCTGTTGCTGTATCGGCTGATTGCGCAGGGCAATCTGGTGAACGTCACCAGCCTGTTTTATCTGGTGCCGGCAGTGACGGCGGTGATGGATTACCTGATTTTCGGTAATCAGCTGGCGCCGTTGAGCGTGTTGGGGATGTTGCTGATCATTGTTGGATTGGCTTTTGTGTTTCGTAAAACCAGTTAATCAATAAATAGGCGGTGACTGCGCGGCCGCCTTCGCGAGCAAGTCCGCTCCCACAAGGGATCGCATTCCAAATGTGGGAGCGGGCTTGCTCGCGAAGACTTATTCAGCAACGCCACAACATCAACGCGCTGACACCTCGACGGGCTTTACCACCGCAGGCTTCAGCACCAGCCACAACGCCGCCGCAATCAGCACGCCGCCATAAATGTGCGCCATCGACAGCGGCTCATCCAGCAGCAACGCCCCCCACAACACGCCAAACGGCGGAATCATGAAGGTCACGGTCATCGATTTCACCGGGCCGATCGAGCTGAGCAGTCGGAAATAAATGATGTACGCAAACGCCGTGCAACCCAGACCCAGACCGAGCAGCGACAGCCAGACATGCCAGCCGCCCCAACTCACGGGTGGCTGGGTCACCACGCTGTAGCCAAACAGCGGCAGCAGGAACAATGTCGCGCCGAGCATGCTGCCCAGTGCCGATAATCGACTGTCCAGTCCGCCAGCCTGATCCAGCCAGCGCCGCGCAAGAAACCCGGCAAAGCCATAACAAGTGGTCGCCAACAGGCAGGCGACGGCGCCCATCAACAATTCCAGATCGAATGCCACCGGCCCTGCGCGCGTCAGCACGCCAACCCCAAACAGTCCGAGGAAGACGCCGCTCAACTTGGCGACGGTCAATCTTTCACTGAAGAACAATCCGCCAATCAACACGCCCATCAACGGCGTGGTGGCGTTGAAAATCGCCGAGTAACCGGCCGGCAGCACTTGCGCGGCAACCGAGTACAGCGTCGCCGGAATCCCCGAGTTGATCACGCCGAGCAGCATCACGGTTTTCAGTTTGCCTTTGAAATCCCAGCTGATACGCATCAAACCGAGGATCACCAGCAGACCGACGGCAGCGATCGATACGCGAAAAAACGCGGTCGGAATCGTCCCGATCACGGGCGCAATCACGCGCATGAACAGGAAACTCGCGCCCCAGATGGCTGCCAGCGACAACATACGGAAAATATCGACAGGGCTCACGGCGGGGCTCCTTCCTTGATCGGGACGAGAGTGTTGCCGAGGCCCCGGATCATGGCAACCGCTAATCGGACATTTAATTTCCCGCAGCCGCTGCTTACACGCAGAAAACCGTACGCGGTAACAACCGGAACGGCATTTGGCCGAAATTGCACTTCACCTGTGCCCGCAACCGTGGCTAAGCTCAGGCACAGATTTCCAAACGTACGCCGAGGTCTCATTTATGCCGCAGCAATGGCCAGCCACCGACATCGCCCGCATGATCCTCGATGGCTTTGACGATTACCGCGAGCATTTCCGGCGGATCACTGACGGCGCGCGCGAGCGTTTCGAGCAAGCACGCTGGCAGGAGACGCAAACGGCGTCGGCAGCGCGGATCAACCTCTACGAGGAAAAGGTCGGCGAGACAATCGCCCGCCTGCGCGAGCATTTCGACGACGACACGCTGATGAACGTCAGCTGCTGGCCGCTGGTGAAAAGCGCCTATATCAGCGTTATCGACCTGCGCTTCGACGATGAACTGTCCGAGACCTGGTACAACTCGATTTTCTGCGGGCTGTTCAGCCATGACCTGATCAGCGATGGCTGCATGTTCATTCACACCACGCGCCCGAGCCTGCGCCGTGCCCGCGCCGCGCAAACCCGCACCTACAAACCGCAAGGGCAGCTGTCGGGCATGCTCGCGAGCATTTTTGCCGATTACCGTTTCAGCGAGGATTACGCCGATTTACCGGGTGACCTGCAGCGCCTCGAAGCGCAACTGCGTGAGAACCTGCCGGACTGGGTGTGCAAGGATCCGGAGCTTAGCGTCGAGCTATTTTCCTCGGTGCTGTACCGCAACAAGGGCGCGTACCTGGTCGGGCGCATCTACACCCGCGACGAACAATGGCCGCTGGTGATTCCGCTGCTGCACCGCGAAGGGCGCGGGATTCAGATCGATGCGTTGATCACTGACGAAGCCGACGTGTCGATCATCTTCTCCTTCACCCGTTCGTACTTCATGGTCGATGTGCCGGTGCCGGCGGAGTTTATTGGCTTCCTGCGGCGCATTTTGCCCGGCAAACACATCGCTGAGCTGTACACCTCGATCGGCTTTTACAAACACGGCAAATCCGAGTTTTATCGCGCGCTGATCAATCACCTGGCCAATACCGACGATCAATTCATCATGGCTCCCGGCGTGCGTGGCATGGTCATGAGCGTGTTCACCCTGCCGGGCTTCAACACCGTTTTCAAAATCATCAAAGACCGCTTTTCGCCCTCGAAAAACGTCGACCGTGCGACGGTGATCGAGAAGTACCGACTGGTGAAAAGCGTCGACCGGGTAGGGCGTATGGCCGATACCCAGGAATTCGCCGATTTCCGTTTTCCACTGACCAAGTTTGATCCAGCCTGCCTTGAGGAGTTGCTGGAAGTGGCAGCGTCGACGGTATCGGTTGAGGGCGACACCGTACTGATCCGCCACTGCTGGACCGAACGGCGGATGACCCCGCTCAACCTTTATCTGGAAAATGCCAACGACGCGCAAGTGCATGAGGCCCTGGACGATTACGGGCTGGCGATCAAACAACTGGCGGCGGCGAACATCTTTCCCGGCGACATGCTGTTGAAGAACTTTGGCGTCACCCGTCACGGGCGTGTGGTGTTTTATGACTATGACGAAATTTGCTTCCTGACTGAGGCCAACTTCCGACACATTCCCGCGCCGCGTACACCGGAAGACGAGATGGCTTCCGAACCGTGGTATTCGATCGGGCCACTGGATGTGTTTCCAGAAGAATTTCCGCCGTTCTTGTTTGCCGATTCAGGGCAGCGAAAGTTATTCGATCAGTTACACGGCGAGTTATATAACGCCGATTACTGGAAGAGTCTGCAGGAGGCCATTCGGGCAGGAAAAGTGATTGATGTCTTTCCCTATCGACGTAAAGGCCTCGATAACGAATGAATCTTAAGTCAGGTGCGGCTGTTTTTTATTGTTTGATGTGTTCTGTGTAGTGCGTGCTTACAGTTAGTGAGTAGCTCAGTACGCCTGGTTTGATTAGTTTGCGTAAATGCCTTCCATGGTGGAGGACTGTCACTAATTTAACTGGGCTAGCGTATATGAATGTTTCTGTGGGCGAACTGAGCCTGTATGGCAATGCTGAAAATCTGAAAAACTTTTTACAGATGTACCGAAAACATGGATTGCACAATGTGGAGACATCCAGTGAAGTACTTGGGCGCCTGCAGAGTGCGCGGATGCCGGTACATCCAGAATCATCCATTATTGAACATGAGGCGGTCGGCGCGGATCGTACCCTTAGCCTGGAAGCATTTATTCTTAGCCAGGGCTGGCTCGTTCCCCTGAACATTGAACAAGGTCAAAATCTGTATCAAGTTTTGATAACACCACTTCCACGCCTGACGGGAAATAACCATTACCTTAAGCTCATATCATGGAGTTTTGTACTGGACATAAACGATGCGCTCAGAAGCGAAATCGAAACGGCTGTACAAGACTGGATAAGTTCCAGGCCGGGCTCCGATGATACACGCGGCCTGTTAAAGCACTTGATTGAGACCCTCGGGGATACCGAATACGGCAACAGCGTTATTCAGCAGAAGATTGATCGGCTGCTAGCCGGGTTTGAAGCAGAACAGTTGGGCGTGTATTTGCAAACCCGGTTTCAAAACATTACTTTCGTCGAGAGCGCCAGTGAGTGGTGCATGGTCGCGATTCTGGTGAATATGCATGCTAATGGCTACATCGCCGACTATGAACTGTTGCAAAGCGACAATTGGGGTTTACCCGCTACAACGGTAATTCAAAACGTCGAAACATATTTGTTGGCGACCGGCCATTTTGAACCGCCCGTCGCTACCGTGGCAGCGTATCTGATGATTGCAGGGATTGCGCCGGCGCTGACGGTTTATGACCTGCCTGGCGATCTGGTCTTTGGTTCAACCGCATGGGCATTGTTCAATGCCACGGCTTTGCGTCTGGATCTACAGACACCGGGTATCTGTGCCGCAATGAGTTTTGGTCAGGTCATGTCGGTCTCGGTGTTGCGGCCGATTACCAACGAGCAAGCATTGATCGATCAGCAGGCATGGCGTTCCACCTTGATTCAATGGGGGGTGATGAATGGTGTCATCGGCATCAAGTCCGATGCGCAGTACGATGCGTATATCGAGCAGGTACGCGATATCTACAATCAACAGGTATGGGAGCAGGCTGAAAGCATTATCAGTTCAAGTGCGGTCATGCCCACTCGCAAAGCCTTGGCGGAATGGGAGTTGATTGGTCTTTTTGCTTCCGATACTTACGTGAACGAGCAGGAGCCAAGATACCGAGAGTCCCACGGTGCCAACGTAAAATTGTCGTTGGTCGAGATCTACATGAGGGGCTGGGTTCCCGGTAAAAAGATTACCTCGAATTTTGCCAATGACCCGTTGTCTGGTTACGCCGATCGACTGGACACTCTTCCTCGTATCGGAACACTGTTTAGTCAGGCATTTACGCCGTATGTCGAGAATCTGCGGGCCGGGTACATGACAATGGTGAAGTCCTTGTTGTCACAATTACCGCTCAAGGACAGGCGCTACCTGGAAACAGGAGAGATTACTGTTTATTCCCTGCAGTGCGGGTTTGCTCACTCAGCTTTTGAAAATTATGCGGCACGTGTCGCCCAGTTGACGTGGCGCCATGGCGTTCTATTGCGAGTTGCGGGAGGGTGGGGCGTTGAATATTACGAAATCATTCCGGGTGCTGGAATAATCAAGAAGAATTATGACCTCCCGGTAGAAATTGAAACGGGTTATGTGAGGCGGGGCGGCAGCATAGGGTCTTCCGATATAAACGGGTATTACGGGCGAGGTTATACATTCAACAGTAGTGATTATGTCTACACGCTGGCACACGCCGATGAGGGGCATGATTCAGGCCCCCGCTACGGGATTATTCTAGAGGAACTTGAGTTTGACCGCGCTGATGTTGTCGGGGCATGGACGCCAATCGATTCAACGGCTACAGGCGATTACACGTACTCGACTCGCACCACTCATTACATCGCTCAAATTGTCGCCCGACATTTGATTGGCCCAGAAGATGCTCTGAAAAAAACGGCATGGGGGCTGTCGCTACAAGACGAAATTGATGGCGAAGCCGACAAGTGGATCGGTTCCGCACTAGCGTTTATACCGTTCTATACCGCAATCAAAAACTTCATTGCTGGAAATATGGCGATGGGTTTGTTTTACGCTTCGCTGGATGTCTTCGGGTTCATGCTGAGCGGGACGGGCAATCGTCTTGTATCCGAACTGGTCAGGAGCGCAGCCGGCAAAGGCACGCTCAAAAGTCTGGCTGCTTTGGCACAGGCACCTAGCCTGAAAAGGCTTGAGCGAACTAGCGGCTGACGATCATCAGCGGCACAGCAAGACGGGCAGGGAAGTGGCCTCGCGAGCATTCCCTGCCCGATTTCTGCGACAATCGCGTCCTTGCATAACCAGACGACCGAATTGCGTACCCGATGACCGACGAATCGCCCTCCATCGACAAACTGCTGAAAAACCTCGACCACGCCATGCTCGCCGACCGTCACCGGCTGCGGCGGCAGTTGCTTGAGCTGCGCAAGAAACCTGATGAGGCCAAACTGGCCCAGTGGGTGGCGCGCATGCAGGCGTCCAGTGATCAGGTGCTGGCGCGCAAGGCCAGCCTGCCGGTGATTCGTTACGACGACAGTTTGCCGATCGCCGCCAAGCGCGACGAAATCAAAAAGGCGCTGGAAAAGCATCAGGTGCTGATCATCGCCGGCGAAACCGGTTCGGGTAAAACCACGCAATTACCGAAAATCTGTCTGGAGATCGGTCGCGGTCAGCACGGCTTGATCGGCCACACCCAGCCGCGCCGGATTGCAGCACGCAGTGTGGCCAGCCGGGTTGCCGAAGAGCTCGGCACGCCGCTCGGTTCCTTGGTCGGCTATCAGGTGCGCTTCGAAGATCAGAGCGATTCCAACACCCTGATCAAACTGATGACCGACGGCATCCTGCTCGCGGAAACCCAGAATGATCGCTACCTCGAACGCTACGACACGATCATCGTCGACGAAGCCCACGAGCGCAGCCTCAACATCGACTTCCTGCTCGGTTACCTGAAAACCCTGCTGCCGCGCCGCCCGGATCTGAAAGTCATCATCACCTCGGCGACCATCGATCTGGAGCGCTTCTCCAAGCATTTCGACGATGCACCGATTGTTGAAGTCTCCGGCCGTACCTTCCCGGTCGACACTTGGTATCGACCGCTGACGCTTGAGCAGGACGAAGAGGGCAACCGTGTCGAGGATGACCTGACGGTGGATCAGGCGATCCTCGCCACCCTCGATGAAATCGCCGCTTACGAACGCAGCGAACGCCGCAGTCCCGGCGATGTGCTGGTATTTCTGCCCGGCGAGCGCGAGATTCGTGACGCTGCCGATATGCTGCGCAAAGCCCAACTCAAACACACTGAAATTCTGCCGCTGTACGCTCGCCTGTCGCCGGCCGAGCAGCAGCGGATTTTCCAGTCGCACCCGGGCCGTCGCGTGGTGCTGGCGACCAACGTCGCCGAGACTTCGCTGACCGTACCGGGCATCCGTTACGTGATCGACAGCGGCACCGCGCGCATCAGCCGTTACAGCTACCGCGCCAAGGTGCAGCGCTTGCCGATCGAGGCGATTTCTCAGGCCAGCGCCAATCAGCGAAAAGGTCGTTGCGGCCGGGTCGAGCCGGGTATCTGCATTCGTTTGTACAGCGAAGAAGATTTCCTCGGGCGTCCGGAATTCACCGATCCGGAGATTTTGCGCACCAACCTCGCCGCGGTCATTTTGCAGATGCTGCATCTGCGCCTCGGCGAAATCACCGCGTTCCCGTTTATCGAGCCGCCGGACGGCAAGGCGATCAGCGACGGTTTCAACCTCCTGCAAGAACTCTCGGCGGTGGATCGCAACAGCCAGTTGACCCCGCTGGGTCGCCAATTGGCGCGTCTGCCGGTCGACCCGCGCATGGGTCGCATGCTGCTTGAAGCGGCCAAGCTCGGCAGCCTGCAGGAAGTACTGATCGTCGCCAGTGCCATGTCGATTCAGGATCCGCGCGAGCGTCCGCCGGAGCGTCAGCAAGCTGCAGATCAAGCCCACGCGCAGTGGAAAGGCATCGACTCGGATTTCGCCGGATTGGTGAATCTTTGGCGTGGCTTCGAAGAACAGCGCCAGGCCCTGACCGCGAGTCCGCTGCGCAACTGGTGCCGGAAGAATTTCCTCAACTACCTGCGTCTGCGCGAGTGGCGCGATTCCCATCGCCAGTTGAGCTTGATCTGCCGCGACATGCAGTTGAGCCTGAACAAAGAGCCGGCGGATTATCCGAAGCTGCACAAAGCCGTGCTGGTCGGTCTGCTCAGCCAGATCGGTCAGAAAACCGAGGACGGCGATTACCTCGGCGCGCGGCAGCGACGTTTCTGGATTCATCCGTCGTCGGGCATCGGCAAGAAGCGTCCGCAATGGTTGATGACCGCCGAACTGGTGGAAACCACCAAGCTTTACGCGCGCATGGTCGCCAAGATCGACGCTGACTGGATCGAACCGCTGGCCGGGCACCTGATCAAGAAAAACCACTTCGAACCGCACTGGGAAAAGAAGCGCGGCCAGGTCGTGGCGTTCGAGCAGATCACTCTGTTCGGGTTGATCGTGGTTGGTCGTCGCCCCGTGCATTACGGCCCGGTGGATCCAGTGGTTTCCCGCGAGCTGTTTATCCGCGAAGGTCTGGTGCGCGGCGAAATTCAGTCGAAAGCCAAGTGCCTGACCGCGAACAAACAACTGCTGGAACAACTCGACGAACTCGAAGCGAAGGCACGTCGCCGCGACATTCTTGCCGACGAAGAAACCCTCTACGCCTTCTACGACGCACGCTTGCCAGCGGAGATTCACCAGACCGCGACCTTCGACAGTTGGTATCGCGTCAACAGCCAGAAAGATCCGCAGCTGTTGATCATGCGCGAAGAAGACGTGCTGGCCCGCGAGGCCAGTGAAGTCACTGCGCTGCATTACCCGGACACGCTGCACATCGGCGATCTGGAACTGGCGCTGACCTATCACTTCGAACCGAATCACCCGCGCGACGGCGTGACCTTGCGTGTGCCGGCGCCGCTGTTGCCGATGCTGCCGCCGGAGCGTCTGGAGTGGCTGGTGCCGGGGCTGATCGAGGCCAAGTGCATCGCCCTCGTGCGCAACCTGCCGAAGGCGTTGCGCAAGAACTTCGTGCCGGTGCCGGACTTCATCAAGGCTGCGTTGCAACGCATGACCTTCGCCGAAGGTTCGTTGCCGCAAGCGCTGGGCCGTGAGCTGTTGCGCATGACCGGCGCGCGGGTCAGCGATGAAGCCTGGGCAGAAGCCGAGCAGGGCGTCGAAGGACATCTGCGGATGAATCTGGAAATCGTCGACGGCCAAGGCAAATTCCTCGGTGAAGGACGTGATCTGGCCGAGTTGACCGCGCGTTTTGCCGAGGCCAGTCAGGCCGCGTTGGCGGTGCCGCAGAGTGCGAAAAGTCAGCAACCGGTAGAGGCGAAAGTCTTCGCACCAGTCGCGGAAAAGACTCAACAGAAGATCGCCGGGCTGTCGATGACGGTGTATCCGGCGCTGGTGGAAGAGGGCGGCACGGTCAAGGAAGGGCGTTTCTCGACCCCGGCCGAGGCCGAATTCCAGCATCGTCGTGCGTTGCAGCGTTTGTTGATGCAGCAACTGGCCGAGCCGGCGAAGTTTCTGCGCAGCAAGTTGCCGGGGCAGACTGAGTTGGGCTTGCTCTATCGTGATTTGGGCCGGGTCGATGCGCTGGTCGAAGACATTCTGCTGGCCAGCCTCGACAGCTGCATTCTCGAAGGCGAAGACCCGTTGCCGCGTGACGGCGCCGGTCTGGCGGCGTTGGCGGAGCGCAAACGCGGCGGTTGGACCGAGCACGCTGAACGTGTGGCGCGGTTGACCCTGGAGATTCTCAAGCTGTGGCACGGTTTGCAGAAACGCTTCAAGGGCAAGATTGATCTGGCCCAGGCCGTGGCACTGAATGACATCAAGCAGCAGATTAGTAACCTGGTGTATCCGGGGTTCGTGCGCGAGACGCCGATGCAGTGGCTCAAAGAAATCCCGCGTTACCTGAAAGCGGTAGAGCAGCGTTTCGAGAAACTTGGCGCGCAAGTGCAGAAGGATCGCGTCTGGAGCGGCGAACTGGCCGGTCTCTGGGCGCAATATCAGGCTCGCGCCGCCAAGCATGCACAGGAAGGCAAACGCGATCCGCAACTTGAGCTGTACCGCTGGTGGCTGGAGGAATACCGGGTTTCCCTGTTCGCCCAGCAGTTGGGCACGAAAACCCCGATCTCCGACAAACGCCTGAGCAAACAGTGGAGCCAGGTAGAACCCTGATCTGGCGTAATCCCCCCGATCCCTTGTGGCGAGGGGATTCATCCCCGATCGGCTGCGAAGCAGTCGCCAAACCAACACACTCGGTAAGACTAATGAACCGAGGTGTCAGGTTTTGGGGCGGCTTCGCCACCCATCGGGGATAAATCCCCTCACCACAAGGGCTCACTCCTACATGGGGGAGCGGTGTTGTGCTTGAGAAAGGCGCCAAATCCCTGCGTTTATGGCAAACTTCGCGACCATAAACGCCGGTTTCGCGACCCAGAGCCTTCGGCCGTGTCGCGTGGCGGAATAAAACGATGCCAGGTTTGCGTCCCCCGGATGGGAATAGACCCTTTGTGTGTTGGTACGACGGTTCCAGCACTTTCTGCCTGAACAGATTAGAGAAACGACCATGCATAACGTCGTCATCAGCGGCACCGGCCTGTACACCCCGGCCAACAGCATCTCCAACGAAGAGCTGGTGCAGTCTTTCAATACTTACGTCGCGCAATTCAACGCCGACAACGCCGACGCGATCGCCAGCGGCGAAGTCCAGGCCCTGACCGAGTCCAGCGCAGCCTTCATCGAAAAAGCCTCGGGCATCAAAAGCCGCTTTGTCATGGACAAGGACGGCATTCTTGACCCGCAGCGCATGGCCCCGCGTCTGCCCGAGCGTTCCAACGACGAATGGTCGGTACTCTGCCAGATGGCCATCGGCGCGGCCGAACAGGCCCTGCAACGCGCCGGCAAAACCGCCGCTGACATCGACGGCGTGATCGTCGCCTGCTCCAACCTGCAACGCGCCTACCCGGCCATCGCCATCGAAGTCCAGGAAGCGCTGGGCATTCAAGGCTTCGGTTTCGACATGAACGTCGCTTGCTCCTCGGCGACCTTCGGCATTCAGGCCGCAGCCAACAGCGTGCAACTGGGCCAGGCCCGGGCGATCCTGATGGTCAACCCGGAAGTCTGCACCGGTCACCTGAACTTCCGTGACCGCGACAGCCACTTCATCTTCGGCGACGCCGCGACTGCGGTGATCATCGAGCGTGCTGACACCGCCACCTCCAAGCACCAGTTCGACGTGGTCAGCACCAAACTGCTGACCAAGTTCTCCAACAACATCCGCAACAATTTCGGCTTCCTTAACCGCGCAGCAGAAGAGGGCGTCGGTGCCCGCGACAAGCTGTTCGTGCAGGAAGGCCGCAAGGTGTTCAAGGATGTCTGCCCGATGGTTGCCGAGTTGATCGGTGAGCATCTGCAAGAGAACCAACTCAACGTCGGCGACGTGAAGCGCTTCTGGCTGCACCAGGCCAACCTGAGCATGAACCACCTGATCGTGCGCAAACTGCTCGGTCGCGAAGCCACCGAAGAAGAAGCCCCGGTGATTCTCGACACCTACGCCAACACCAGCTCGGCGGGTTCGGTCATCGCGTTCCACAAATATCAGGACGATCTCGCCGCCGGTTCGCTGGCCGTGCTGAGCTCGTTCGGTGCCGGTTACTCGATCGGCAGCGTGATCCTGCGTAAACGTTGATCGCGCCCAAGAGATCGTAGCCTTCGGCAGCTCCTGCACTGATCCTTGTAGGAGCTGCCGCAGGCTGCGATCTTTTGCTTTTGACCCTACGAAAAAGAGGCGCCAATGGCCGCAACGGACGACACCCAACTGCTTGAACGCCTGCTGGCCGGTGAGCAGAAGGCTTTCAAGGAACTCGTCAGCACCTATCAAAGCGCCATGCGCGCCGTGGCCTATGCCATCGTCGGTCAGCGTCACGTCGAAGAAGTGGTGCAGGATGCCTGGCTCTCCGTGGTTCGCCATATCGGCACCTTCGAAGGTCGCTCCAGCCTGAAAACCTGGCTGCTGACCATCACCGCCAACTCGGCCAAAAGCCGCTACAAGCAAAATCGCCGCGAAGTGCTGATGGATGACTTGCCGTCACCCCACGGCAGCATTGACGACGACCGCTTCTCCCCCGGTGACGGCCATTGGCTGATCGCCCCGTTCGCCTGGCACCAGGACACCCCCGAAGCACTACTCACCGAAGGTGAATTGCGCGACTGTCTTGAGCACACGCTGCTGAGTCTGTCGGAGCTGCAAAGCAGTGTTTTGCTGCTGCGCGAACGGCAGGGTCTGGAGCTGGAAGAGATCTGTAATCTTCTGGAGATCTCGCTCTCCAATGTCCGTGTGCTGCTGCATCGGGCGCGGCTGAAAGTCTTCGCCACGGTGGAGCATTTTGAGGAGACCGGCGAATGCTGACCTGTAAAGAACAAGTGGCGCGCTCCAGCGATTATCTCGATGGCCAGTTGAGCTTTCGCGAGAAGCTGATGGTGCGTCATCACCTGATGTTCTGCCCCAATTGCCGCCGCTTTATTCGGCAGATGCGCTTGATGCAGGCGACGTTGAAGGCAATGCCGGAAAAACCTGAAGAGGGCGTGGACGCCTTGGCCGAACGCCTCGCCGAACAACGCCGCAAAGACCTGTAGGAGCTGCCGAAGGCTGCGATCTTTTGACCTTGATAAACAAGATCAAAAGATCGCAGCCTTCGGCAGCTCCTACAAGGGAGTAGCACAGTGCGGGTGAAACGAACGGATGATGGGGATCGTCCCGCCCGCACCGGGCTAAATTGACGCGGTTAGAACTTGGCTTCGGCATCCAGTTGCAGGGTGTTGGTGTCCGCGTCACGCTGAGTTCGGCTGGCGAAGTCGGCCTTGGTCAGGAAGTACGTGGCACCGATGGCGAAGTTCTTGTCGATGTCGTAACCGACCTTGAACTTGTGGCCACGCGAGCCGGTGGTGCCGTTGGCGAAGTCGGAGTCGGTGAAGGCCCCCACCACGGCGTCGCGCTGCACATCACGGTAGTTGTAATCGAGGTTGAAACCGAAGACTTTCGACTTGGCGCCGATCAGCCAGGCGGTGTCTGCGTCGGTCACGGCGTCGTTGTTTTTCACGTACTGACCGTAGAACGACAGAGGCATAGCCAGACCGCCGATGTCGAGTTGGCTGAACCCTTCATACAGACGGAATTCGTTGTTCGCCGAGTTGCCGTTGACCGACAGCGCGCACGGTGTCGACGTGCCGGTGCAGCGGCTGTCTTCGTCGTTCTGGTAGGCGTAAACGCTGCCGCCGACGGTCAGTTTCAGGTTGTCGGTGATCGCCAGACGGCTACCCAACTGGCCGGCGGTCAGACGCAGGTCGTGACGGAACTGCACGCCTTCGCCATCGACGTTGTCCTTGAGGGTGTAGTTGCCCAGGCTGCCGAACAGTTCGGCGGTGCTGCCCAGTGGGTATTTGTAAGTAACGGCCAGACCTTCCGGGTTGATGTCGCCATCCCAGATCACGTCGCCCATGCTCACCCACGGTTGCAGCATCTTGCCGCCGATCACGTGCAGGTTCTTGATCTGATCGGGGTGGTAATCGATGTAGCCCAGGTCGAGCCAGATCTGCTTCTTGTCGAAATAGTTGTCCAGATCCTGGTTGGTCGAACGAGCGTCATCGCCGCCGCCAGTGGCGATGCGGATGCCGGTGTCGACTTGCGGGTTGATCTCGGTGTAGGCGCCGAGGCGGGCACGGATACGCTGGCGATCCTTGTCGCGACCGCCGTTGTTGGATTCGCCGTCGATCTTGACGGTCTCCTGACGGATGCGCACGTCGCCCTTGAATTGAGTCTTCGCTGCCCACGCCAGTTTCTGATCGAAAGCGCTTTGCTCGTTGGTCTTCTTCGCGACAGCCGCGACTTGTTCATTGGTCTCTTGCTGCGCCTGCTGCGCGATTTGCTGAGCCTTTTGATCCTTGGCCAGTTCGGTTTGCAGTTCGATGTACTGCGCCTGGGAAATCGAGCCGTTGGCTTTAAGCATGTCGAGCAGTTTGGCGTCGACTGCGGCGCTGGCCGGAACACTCATGGCCAGCAACAGGCCGCCACACAGGGCCGCCGCAGTTTTCGTGGAAGCAAGACGCATAGCAATCTCCGAAGATGAAAGGGGATGGCTGAACCATCCTGGACACAACCGACGGTTGAAGGTCGGAAAACAGTGGCCGGGCTATAACCCGACGCTCTAAAAACAGGCGCCAGTATCGCGATGGTTTATGACAGTGCAGTGGCACAGTGATGGCAGGATGATGACGATGGGTGTTTGGCCGGAACAATTGATTTAGAGCGGTGTCGGCCGAAGGAGCGTGTGCAAAGCACGTCGATAAGCGATACTCGCCGGGCTTTGAAGCCCCGATGTGGAGAGCCCGTTGATGCCGTTGCAACGCCTGCAAAACCTGTCAGAAATCGCCCCGGCAAGCTGGGATGCGCTGGTGCCCGAGAATCAGCCGTTTCTGCGGCATGCCTTTCTCAGTGCGCTGGAAGACAGCGGCAGCGTTGGCCCGCACACCGGTTGGCTGCCGGAGCATTTGCTGCACATCGAAGATGATCGCCTGATTGCCGCGCTGCCCAGTTACCGCAAGTGGCATTCCTACGGCGAGTACGTGTTCGATCATGGCTGGGCCGACGCCTGTGCCCGCGCCGGTATCGACTATTACCCCAAACTGTTGATCGCCGTGCCGTTCAGCCCGGTCAGCGGCCCGCGCTTGTTGGCGGCGAATGTCGAGGACGGTTTCGAACTGCTGAAAAGCCTGCCGGGTTATCTGGAGATCGAAGAGCTTTCCAGCGCACACATCAACTTCACTGACCCGTTTACCGATGCAGCGATGGCCGAGCAACCCGGCTGGTTGCAGCGCATCGGCTGTCAGTATCACTGGCAAAATCGGGGTTATCGCGACTTTCAAGACTTCCTCGACGTGCTCGCCTCGCGCAAGCGCAAGCAGATGCGCAAAGAGCGCGAGCAAGTGGCGGGGCAGGGTTTTGAGTTTGAATGGCTGGAAGGACGTGAGCTGGATGAGGCGCAGTGGGATTTCGTTTATGCCTGCTACGCCAATACCTATGCGGTGCGCCGACAAGCGCCTTATCTGACGCGGGAGTTTTTCAGTTTGCTCGCCGAGCGCATGCCCGAAGCGATTCGTGTGGTGTTGGCAAAACAGGGCTCACGGCCGGTGGCGATGGCTTTCAGTCTGGTCGGTGGCGACAGTTTCTACGGCCGTTATTGGGGCTGCCTGGCCGAGTTTGATCGGCTGCATTTCGAGACGTGTTTTTATCAGGGCATGGAGTATGCGATTGCCAATGGCTTTCAGCGGTTTGATGCGGGTGCTCAGGGGGAGCACAAATTGATTCGCGGGTTTGAGCCGGTGATCACGCATTCTTGGCATTACTTGCGTCATCCGGGGCTGAAAGCGGCGGTCAAAGACTTCCTCGAGCAAGAGCGCGCCGGCGTCCTCGCTTATGCCGAAGAAGCCCGAACAGCCTTGCCCTACCGCCAAACCTAGAACCCATGTAGGAGCAGAGCTTGCTCGCGATAGCGGTGTACCAGTCACGAAAGTATCGACTGATACACCTCTATCGCGAGCAAGCTCTGCTCCTACAGGGTTTTGTGTTGGGCTCAGGTTTCTTCTTTGCCCAGCCAGCGGTAGATTCCGCCGCCGACCACCGCGCCTATCAGCGGCGCCACCCAGAACATCCACAACTGCGCAATCGCCCAGCCGCCCACCATCAGCGCCGGCCCGGTACTGCGCGCCGGGTTGACCGAGGTGTTGGTGACCGGAATCGAGATCAAGTGGATCAGCGTCAGGCCGAGGCCGATGGCAATCGGTGCCAGTCCCGGTGGCGCGCGTCTGTCGGTCGCGCCGAGGATGATGATCACGAACATCGCGGTCATCACCAGCTCAGTGACAAACCCTGCCGCCATCGAATACTTGCCGGGAGAATGCTCGCCATAACCGTTGGACGCGAGGCCGGAGGCAATATCGAAACCTTCCTTGCCGCTGGCGATATGAGCGATCAACGCCGCCGCGAGGATCGCGCCGAGCACTTGGGCAATGATGTAAGCAGGCAACTCTTTGGCGGGGAATCGACCGCCGACGACCAGACCGACCGACACGGCCGGGTTGAGGTGACATCCGCTGATGTGGCCGATGGCGAACGCCATGGTCAGCACCGTCAGACCAAACGCCAGGGCCACCCCCAGCACGCCGATACCCAGCGGCGAAGACGCGGCGATCACCGCACTGCCGCAACCACCCAACACCAACCAGAACGTACCCAACAACTCCGTAGCTGAACGTTTCAACAGAGACATGAGAAGAGTCCTTGATAGCGCTGCTATCGAGACTGCATCGAGTTGTGCGTCCTTGCAGACTTACGACAGGCTCCGTTCCGAAGCCTTGGCTGAGTACAGCAGGGTTTTTACGGATTTCCAGCGGGGCAAAAAAGCAAAGATCGCAGCCTGCGGCAGCTCCTACAGTGATCGTTCCCACGCTCTGCGTGGGAATGCCTCAAGGGACGCTCCGCGTCCAGTGACGCGGAACGTCACGGGCTGCGTTCCCACGCGGAGCGTGGGAACGATCATTCAGTGCATCAGTCGATACCGACGAACCCCCCGGTCTGGTGCGCCCACAGCCGCGAATACAAACCGCGATGCGCGAGCAGCTCAGCATGAGTACCGCTCTCGGCAATCTTGCCGTTCTCCAGCACCACCAGCCGATCCATCCGCGCAATCGTCGAGAGCCGGTGCGCGATCGCAATCACGGTTTTGCCCTGCATCAAGGTTTCCAGACTTTCCTGAATCGCCGCTTCGACTTCCGAGTCCAGCGCCGAGGTGGCTTCGTCCATGATCAGGATCGGCGCGTCCTTGAGCAGCACTCGCGCAATCGCAATGCGCTGACGCTGACCACCGGACAACTTCACCCCACGCTCGCCGACGTGCGCATCGAAACCGGTACGGCCCTCGGCGTCCGACAGCAGCGGAATAAACTCATCGGCGCGCGCCTTGTGTACCGCGTCCCACAACTCGGCATCGGTCGCGTCCGGTTTGCCGTACAACAAGTTGTCGCGGATCGAACGGTGCAGCAGCGAGGTGTCCTGGGTGATCATGCCGATGCGCGCACGCAGGCTTTCCTGACCGACGTCGGCGATGTTCTGCCCGTCGATCAGAATGCGCCCGCCCTCGACGTCGTACAGGCGCAGCAGCAGGTTGACCAAGGTCGATTTACCGGCGCCGGACGGCCCGATCAAACCGATTTTCTCGCCGGGTTTGATGTTCAGGTTGAGGTCGCCGATGATCCCGCGCTTCTTGCCGTAGTGAAAATCGACGTGCTCGAAACGCACTTCGCCACGGGCTACTTGCAGCGGTTTGGCGTCTTCGCGATCGGTGACGCTGACCGGTTGTGCGATGGTCTGCAGACCGTCCTGCACCATGCCGATGTTTTCGAAAATCCCGGTGACCACCCACATGATCCAGCCGGACATGTTGACGATGCGAATCACCAGACCGGTCGCCAAAGCAATCGCGCCGACGGTGATCAACGATTGCGTCCACAACCACAGGGCCAACGCGGTGGTGCCGACGATCAGCAAGCCGTTCATGGTGGTGATCGCCACGTCCATGCTGGTGACCACGCGGCCAGCCAGTTGCGCTTTGACGGTCTGCTCTTCGATGGCTTCTTTGGCGTAGTGCTGTTCGAAATTGGTGTGGGCGAACAGCTTCAGCGTGGCGATGTTGGTGTAGCCGTCGACGATGCGCCCCATCAGTTTCGAGCGCGCGTCGGAGGCTTCCACCGAGCGTTGTTTGACTCGTGGCACAAAGTAGTAGAGCGCGCCGATGTAGGCGGCAATCCACAGCAGCAACGGGATCATCAAACGCCAGTCGGCTTCGGCAAACAGCACCAGCGAACTGATCGCGTAAATCACCACGTGCCACAGCGCATCCACCGCTTGCACCGCAGAATCACGCAGCGAGTTACCGGTCTGCATGATGCGTTGGGCGATGCGCCCGGCGAAGTCGTTCTGGAAGAAATTCAGGCTCTGCTTAAGCACATAGCTGTGGTTCTGCCAGCGGATCATGCTGGTCATGCCGGGGCTCAGCGTCTGATGCACCAGCAGGTCGTGCAGGCCGAAAAAGATCGGCCGCAACACGAGGGCAACCACCACCATCCACGTCAGTTCGAGGGCGTGGTCGCTGAAGAAATTCGGGTTCGGCGTGCCTTGGGCCAGGTCGATGATGCGGCTCAGGTAACTGAACAGCGCCACTTCGATCAGCGCGGCAAACAGGCCAACGACGAGCAGGGCGGCGAAACTCGGCCAGACCTGTTTGAGGTAGTAAACATAGAAGGGCCAGACACGGTCTGGAGGGGACGCCGTGGGGGCGTCGCGGAATATGTCGATCAGTTGTTCAAAACGGCGATAGAGCATCAGATAACCGCCCGGAATGCGGGCTCTCCTTTTATCAGTGTGAGCGGCGTGGGATCAGCCCGGCGCCGCTCGATATGCCCTGCAGTACTCAGTCGATGCGCTTGGCCGACTTGATGATCACAGGGTCGACAGGCACGTTTTGCATGCCGCTTTTGGTGGTGGTCTGCGAGTTGACGATGATGTCGACCACGTCCATGCCCTTGACCACTTTGGCGAATACCGCGTAACCGGCGTCACGGCCCGGGTCGAGGAAGGCGTTGTCAGCCACGTTGATGAAGAACTGGCTGGTGGCCGAATCCGGGTTGGAAGTGCGCGCCATCGACAGCGTGCCGCGAACGTTGTGCAGGCCATTGCTGGCTTCGTTCTTGATCGGTGCCTTGGTGTCTTTCTGTTGCATTTGTTGGGTGAAACCGCCGCCCTGAGCCATGAAGCCCGGAATCACGCGGTGGAAAATGGTGTTGGTGTAGAAGCCGCTGTCGACGTACTCAAGGAAGTTCTTGGTACTGATTGGCGCCTTGACCGGATCCAGCTCGATTTCGATCTGGCCGTTGGTGGTGTCCAGCAGCACGTGTGGCGCCTTGGCTGGCGTCGCTGCCATCAGGTTGGCGGCAAACAGCACGGTACCGGCGGCGAGGGCGAGTTTTTTCAGCATGGGTCAGTGATCCTGAGATTGAAGGTCGGCTGTGGCGAGAAACTCCAGCAGCGTTTGATTGAAGCGTTGCGGTTGGTCGAGCGGGGTGGCGTGGCGGGAATCGTCGATCACCACCAGCCGCGCATCAGGCAGCAGTTTTACATAGGTTTCTTTCAGCGCGACGGGTGTGTAATCACTGTCGGCGCTGACGATGAGGGTTGGACAGGTCACGCGGGAAAGTCGTTCCTGAACGCCCCAACCGACAATCGCATCGAAGCTGGCGAGATAAGCACGTTTGTCGTTTTTTGCCCAGCGTTCGGCCATTTTCTGCCGCAGATCGGCCTGTTCCGGTTTGGGAAAAAGTTTGCCGCCGAGGGCTTTGCCGATGGTCGCGAGGCTGAGCACGCGCATCAGGCTCCAGCGTTTGAACCACTGCCAATAGTCATCACGGCTGCGCAGTTTCACTTCGGGCGCGCTGTTGACGATGGTCAGACTCTTGAGCAGCTGCGGTTGATCGACGGCGAACTGAAAACCGATCATGCCGCCCATGGACAGCCCGGCGTAGTGCACCGGGCCGAGGTTCAAATGTTCGATCAGCGCAATCAGGTCGGCACTGAAACCGGCGATGCTGTAACGCTCACGGGGTTTGTCCGAGCGGCCGTGGCCGCGAACATCCGGAACGATCACCCGGTAGTGCGCGGCGAGTGCCGGGATCTGCATTTCCCAGTCCAGCGTGCTCGAACCGAGCCCGTGAACCAGCAGCAACGGCGTACCGTGGCCATATTCCTCGTAGTGCAGGTTGCAACCTTCGTGCTCGAAATACGCCATCGGTGGACTCCGTGTCAGGCTTGTTCAGGGGCGGCGTACGGCGCATCCAAAGGCAACGTATCGAAGGTGCGCAGTAGTTCGATGAGGATTTGCGTCGCCGGGCCCAGGGGTTTGTCTTTGTTCGAATACAGATAGAAGCTGGAGTTGCGGGTGCCGCCCCTGTCCAACGGTAGCAGCTTGAGCGAGCCATCCTTGAGTTCTCGTTCAATCATGTGCCGAGGCAACCAGGCAAAACCCAGACCGCTGCTGACAAATGTCGCGGCGGTGGCGAGGCTGCCGACCGTCCAACGCTGTTCAGCGCCGAGCCAGCCGACATCGCGGGGTTGCTGGCGGCCGGAGTCGCGGATCACCACTTGCATCTGCGTTTCCAGATCCTGAAAGCTCAATTCACGATTGAGCCGGTGCAGCGGGTGATCGGGGTGGGCGACGGCGATGAACTCGACGTCGCTCAATTCCGCCCCGAGGTGGCCGGGAATGCTCAGGCCGGTGATGGCCAGATCGGCTACGCCTTCAAGCAGAACTTCTTCCACACCCGACAACACTTCTTCACGCAGACGCACGCGGCAACCACGGCTCTGCGGCATGAACGCGGTCAGTGCGCGCACGATGCGCGCACTCGGGTAAGCGGCGTCGACCACCAGCCGCACTTCCGCTTCCCAGCCTTGCTCCATGTGATGGGCAAGGTCTTCGAGCTGACTGGCCTGTTTCACCAATTGCCGCGAACGGCGCAGCAACACGCCGCCGGCTTCGGTGAGCACGGCTTTACGCCCATCGATGCGCAACAGCGGCACGCCGAGCTGATCCTGCATGCGCGCGACGGTGTAACTCACCGACGACTGCGAGCGGTGCAGGGCCTCGGCGGCCTGGGCAAATCCGCCATGGTCGACCACGGCCTGCAATGTTCGCCATTGATCCAGGGTCACGCGGGGCGCTTTCATCAATAGCTCCTCTTGTCCTAAGCTGGCGATCCCTCATGGAGACTGCCGAATGAAAAAATTCTGTTGTGTGTTGCTGGCGCTGCTGCCGCTGACGGCGTTTGCGTACCCGATCGACGTGGAAAAGGATCTCAACGGTTTGAAGATCGACTACGAAACCTACGACACCGACAACGACATCGGCTCCATTCGGGTCGCCAACTACGGCGATGTCGATGCGACGTGCAAGGCCGTCTTCAGCAACGGCCCCGAGGCGCCGCGTACCCGCAGCATCGATGTTCCGGCCGGCAAACATAAAAACGCCACGGCCAAGTTCACCCGCTCGATCATCAAGTTGCGCATCAAACTGACCTGCGTCCCGAAATAACCCCGGATCCCATTGTGGGAGCGAGCTTGCTCGCGATAGCGGTGTGTCAGATAAATTAATGGTGCCTGACACTACGCCATCGCGAGCAGGCTCACTCCTACAGGGTAGGTATCAGCATCTAAACGAATTATTCGATACTTTGCAGCAATTATTTGCGCTTTTTCATCGATTCAACTCTGTTTAACCTTCACTCCATCGACTTACAACATTCTCGGATGGAGGCTACACAACATGTCCCGCGTTCTGATCATTGAAAGCAGCGCCCGCCAGCAAGACTCGGTGTCCCGTCAACTGACCCAGACCTTCATCAGCCAGTGGAAAGCTGCACACCCTGCCGATCAGATCACCGTGCGTGACCTCGCCGTGAACCCGGTACCGCATCTGGACGCCAACCTGTTGGGTGGCTGGATGAAACCTGCCGAACAGCGCAACGCCAGCGAACAATCGTCGCTGGATCGCTCCAATGAATTGACTGATGAACTGCTCGCCGCTGACGTGCTGGTGATGGCTGCGCCGATGTACAACTTCGCCATCCCGAGCACCCTCAAGGCTTGGCTCGACCACGTGCTGCGTGCCGGCGTGACTTTCAAGTACACCGAAACCGGCCCGCAAGGCCTGCTCAGCGGCAAGCGTGCCTACGTGCTGACCGCTCGCGGCGGCATCTACGCCGGCGGCCCGGCGGATCATCAGGAACCGTACCTGCGTCAGGTCATGGGTTTCATCGGTATCAACGACGTGACCTTTATCCACGCCGAAGGTATGAACCTTGGCGGCGACTTCCAGGAGAAGGGCTTGAATCAGGCCAACGCCAAACTGTCCCAGGTCGCTTGACAGGTTAATCGCCAGATAATCTCTGGATGGTCTAGTGACCTGGCGCAACCCCTTCAAGGTTCCACGCGCATCGAACCTCCCTTTGCACTTGTTGCTCCTGAGTGCTGTAGCCCGATTGAACGCATAGGCGAGATCGGGCTTTTTTTTGCCCGGGATTTGTCATTGCTCTTCTGTAGGAGCCGAGCTTGCTCGCGAAAGCGGTGGATCATTCGATATCGTTGTCGCCTGACACGCCGCCTTCGCGAGCAAGCTCGGCTCCTACGGGGGATTTGTGTTGGTTGCAGAATCGAAAACCGCTATCGTCGCCGCCATTCAAAACCGAGGCGAGCATGGGCTATCTACTTTTTGTCACGCTGATCCAGGCGTTTTCCTTCAGTCTGATTGGCGAGTATCTGGCCGGTCATGTCGACAGTTACTTCGCCGTGCTGGTGCGCGTGGTGCTGGCCGGGCTGGTGTTCATCCCGCTGACCCGCTGGCGCTCGGTCGAACCGTCGTTCATGCGCGGCATGCTGATGATCGGTGCGTTGCAGTTCGGTGTGACCTACGTCTGTCTGTACCTGAGCTTCCGCGTGCTGACGGTGCCGGAAGTGTTGCTGTTCACCATCCTCACGCCGTTGCACGTGACGTTGATCGAAGACGCGCTGAACCGCCGCTTCAACCCGTGGGCGCTGATCGCCGCACTGGTGGCGGTGAGTGGGGCGGCGGTGATTCGTTTCGACAGCATCAGCCCGGACTTCTTCATGGGCTTCCTGCTGCTGCAATTGGCCAACTTCACCTACGCCGCCGGGCAGGTGATGTACAAACATCTGGTGGCCAAGCACCCGAGTGATTTGCCGCATTACCGACGGTTTGGCTTCTTCTACGTCGGCGCGCTGGCGGTGGTGCTGCCAGCGTTTTTGCTGTTCGGCAAAGCGAATTTTCTGCCGGAAGCGCCGCTGCAGTGGGGCGTGCTGCTGTTTCTCGGACTGGTCTCGACCGCGCTGGGCATGTACTGGTGGAACAAGGGCGCGTGCATGGTCAATGGCGGGACGTTGGCGGTGATGAACAACCTGCATGTGCCGGTGGGGTTGCTGCTGAATCTGCTGATCTGGAATCAGCATGAGGAGCTGGGGCGGTTGTTCCTGGGTGGTAGCGTCATCCTTGCTGCCGTGTGGATCAGCCGCCTGGGCATCCGCAAATCACCAGCCACCGCATAACCCCTGATTGAAAACTGTCCCCTGTGGGAGCGGGCTTGCTCGCGAAAGCGGTGTGTCATTCAACGATTATGTCGACTGATCTGACGCCTTCGCGAGCAAGCCCGCTCCCACAGTTTTGGTCTGTGCGTTACATAAGATGTTTTTGTGGCTCGGGGATGCTTGCCGAGCCGAGCACCGCTGGCAACAGGCCAGAGCGCAAATCCCCGCCACTCGGCTGCTGATACAAACTCAGCCCGAATTCCGGCAACACCGCCAGTAGATAATCAAAAATATCCCCCTGAATCCGCTCGTAATCCGCCCACGCCGTGGTGCGGGTGAAGCAGTAGATCTCCAGCGGAATGCCCTGCGCCGTGGTCTGCATCTGCCGCACCATGCAGGTCATGTTCGGTTGAATCTCCGGATGACTCTTCAGATACGCCAACGCATACGCGCGGAACGTGCCGATATTGGTCATGCGCCGGCGGTTGGCCGACATTGCCGCAACGTTGCCCTGAGCCTCGTTCCACGCCTTGAGCTCGGCCTTTTTGCGGCTCATGTAGTCGGTCAGCAAATGCACCTGCGAGAGCTTTTCTTCCTCGTCATCGCGGATGAAGCGCACGCCGCTGGCGTCGATGAACAGGCTGCGTTTGATCCGGCGTCCGCCGGATTGCTGCATGCCACGCCAGTTCTTGAACGACTCGGACATCAAGCGCCACGTCGGGATCGACACAATGGTCTTGTCGAAATTCTGCACCTTGACCGTGTGCAAAGTGATGTCGACCACATCGCCATCGGCGCCGACTTGCGGCATTTCGATCCAGTCGCCAACCCGCAGCATGTCGTTGCTGGTCAACTGCACGCTGGCGACGAACGACAGCAGCGTGTCTTTGTAGACCAACAGAATCACCGCCGACATCGCACCGAGACCGGAGAGCAGCAACAGCGGCGAGCGGTCGATCAGCGTGGCGACGATGATGATCCCGCCAAACACATACAGAACCATTTTCGCCAGTTGCACGTAGCCTTTGATCGAGCGCGTGCGGGCGTGTTCGGTGCGCGCGTAGATATCGAGCAGGGCATTGAGCAGCGCGCTGATGGTCAGCAGCAAAAACAGGATGGTGAACGCCAGTGCGACGTTGCCGAGGAAATTCATCGCGGTTTTGCTCAATTCCGGCACCAAGTGCAGGCCGAACTGAATCACCAGCGACGGGGTGATCTGCGCCAGGCGCTGAAACACTTTGTTGTGGCGTAAATCGTTGATCCAGTGAAACGCCGGCTGGCGACCGAGCATGCGGCTGGCGTGCAGGATCAGGTAGCGCGCCACTCGTCCGAGTACCAACGCGATCACCAACAGCAGCATCAGCGCGAGGCTGGCTTGCAGGATCGGATGCTGTTCGAGGGTGCCCCAGAGGTCCTGGGCGTTGAGCCAGAGCTGTTTGATATCCATAAGTGAAACGATTCTTCTGTAAGACGCGATGGCCGATTAGAGCATTTAAGACGCTAGGTATTACGTTTGGAGACAAATCAGGCAACAAAAAAACCACTGATTGCTGCCGTTTGCATAAAGAAACTCGGCCTGAGCGCTCGAAACCGGTAACCTATGCAGCTGTTTTTTTGCATATCTTCGAGGTAGCACCCGTGTTTTCCCAATTCGCCCTGCACGAACGCCTGCTTAAAGCTGTGGCCGAGCTGAAATTTGTCGAGCCAACGCCTGTGCAAGCCGCGGCCATCCCGCTGGCGCTCCAAGGGCGTGATTTGCGGGTGACTGCGCAAACCGGTAGCGGCAAAACCGCCGCTTTCGTTCTGCCAATCCTCAATCGCCTGATCGGCCCGGCCAAGGTTCGCGTCAGCATCAAGACGCTGATCCTGCTGCCGACCCGCGAGCTGGCCCAGCAAACCCTGAAGGAAGTTGAGCGTTTTTCGCAGTTCACCTTCATCAAATCCGGCCTGATCACTGGCGGTGAAGACTTCAAGGTACAGGCCGCGATGCTGCGCAAGGTGCCGGACATCCTCATCGGCACCCCGGGTCGCATGATCGAGCAACTCAACGCCGGCAACCTTGACCTCAAGGAAGTCGAAGTGCTGGTGCTCGACGAAGCCGACCGCATGCTCGACATGGGCTTCTCCGAAGACGTTCAGCGTCTGGTCGACGAATGCACGAACCGTCAGCAAACCATGCTGTTCTCGGCCACCACCGGTGGTTCCGGCCTGCGCGAAATGATCGCCAAAGTGCTGAACAACCCTGAGCACTTGCAGCTCAACGCGGTCAGCCAGCTGAACTCGACCACCCGTCAGCAAATCATCACCGCCGACCACAATCAGCACAAAGAGCAGATTGTGAACTGGCTGCTGGCCAACGAGACCTATCAGAAGGCGATCATCTTCACCAACACCCGCGCCATGGCCGACCGCATCTACGGCCGCCTCGTGGCTCAGGAATACAAAGCGTTCGTGCTGCACGGCGAGAAAGACCAGAAGGATCGCAAACTGGCGATCGACCGTCTGAAGCAGGGCGGCGTGAAGATCCTCGTGGCCACCGACGTGGCGGCCCGTGGTCTGGACGTTGATGGTCTGGACATGGTGATCAACTTCGACATGCCCCGCAGCGGCGACGAATACGTGCACCGCATCGGTCGTACTGGTCGTGCCGGTAACGACGGCCTGGCGATCTCGCTGATCTGCCACGGCGACTGGAACCTGATGTCGAGCATCGAGCGCTACCTCAAGCAGAGCTTCGAGCGCCGCACCGTCAAGGAAGTCAAAGGCACCTACGGCGGGCCGAAAAAGGTCAAGGCCTCGGGCAAAGCCGTTGGCGTGAAGAAGAAAAAGACCGACGCCAAGGGCGACAAGAAGAAAACTGCCGCCAAGACGCCGACCAAGCGCAAGAGCGCCAACCGTCCGAAGCCAGACTCGTTGGTAAGCAGCGACGGCATGGCCCCGCTCAAGCGCCGCAAGCCAGCAGAGCCAGCGGCTGAGTAAGACTTTTCAGGCGCACAGAAAAAACCCGGACAATATCCGGGTTTTTTTTCGCCCCTCTGTAGGAGCTGCCGAAGGCTGCGATCTTCGCTTTAGCCTTCCGCCTTCTTCTCCGCCGTACCCAACTCTTTCAAGCGCTGATCAATCAACTGGCACTTGTCCGGCAGATCCGCACTGGCCGTGCCCAGATCCATTTTCTGCAACTCGGCGTTGATCTCTTTGGCCTTGGCCGGATTCTGTTCAGTGAGCTTGGTGACCTCTTTGGCCAGTTGTTCACGTTTGGCGGTCGCCTCCTCAGGCGTGCAGGCCCAGACGGGCAGGGCGCAGGCAAGGGTGGCGGCGAGGGTGAGCTTGATCAGGGTTTTCATGGGGGCAGGCCTCAGTTCCGGTTAAGGCGGGTTAACCGGTTGAGGGGCAAAGCCTGTGAAAAGTTCAGAAACTGTAGGAGAACCTGTGGGAGCGAGCTTGCTCGCGAAAGCGGTATGTCAGGCACTATTCATGGTAGCTGACCCGACGCTTTCGCGAGCAGGCTCACTCCCACAAAGGACGATCAGTTGCCGTGGCAGCAGCTGGATTTTGTCGCGCCTTCATACCGATCATGATGCCGCACCCATTCCATGATCTCGTCTTCATTGCGGCCCTTCGGCGTCAGGTCGAGGTAGTTGTAGGCGCCGACCAGCATGTCCAGACCTCGGGCGTAGGTCGAATAGGTGTGGAAGATGTTTCCGGCGTTGTCCTTGTAAAACACGCTCAGCCCGGGCATTTCTTCTTCGGCGCTGTCAGTTTTTTCGTAGTTGTACGTAGCCTTTCCGGCGGCAACATCCTCGGCACGGGCGCACACGCCGAAGTCATAGTTGAAGTCGCAGCCTTCTGAGGATACCCAGTCAAACTTCCAGCCCATGCGTTTTTTGAAGTCTTGAAACTGGTTAAACGGTGCGTGGGACACCGCAACCACGGCGATATCGTGGTGGGCCAAATGCTGGTTGGCGCCGTCGATGTGGTCGCTGAGGAACGAGCAACCCTGGCAGCCTTCCTCCCAATCCTTGGCGAACATGAAGTGGTAGGCGACCAATTGGCTGTGGTCGCCAAACAGGTCAGCCAGCTTCAATTCGCCGTTCGGGCCCTGGAAGTGGTAGTCCTTGTCGACTTTCACCCAAGGCAAGGCGCGGCGTTCAGCGCTGAGGCGATCGCGCTCTTTGGTGAAGGCTTTTTCGTGTTCAAGATGTTGTTTGCGGGCGGCGAGCCATGCTTCACGGGACACCACCGGATGATTCTCAACGTTCATGATGATTTCTCCTGCGGGGTTGAAACCGTCTGTTTCAGACTAGTCGTTTAACCCGCCGGGAAATCGACAGACCGCCGGTCGGTCGGCAACGGAAATACAGCTGAACGGCTGCGTCAGGCTCCGGTCACAACCTAGGTACGCGCCCCAAATCATGCGCACCGGAGGTTGAATCAGGATGACGACTTATAACTGGGATTTGATTGAACGCTTGCTGCACGAAGTGCAAAACAGCGCCGGCCACAGCTTCGCCCCTCGCGCCTACGCTGAGGATTACGCGGCGGAGAAAGCCAGCGCCGGCGAGCCGATCGAGAATCTGGATCACCTGAAAACGGTGGCCTGCGACTATGAACGGCTGTTGCTTTTGCGCGGTTTTATCCAGCCGCGTCCGGATGAAGAGGGCAGCACCGGCAACAATTTTTCTCTGACCCCGCGCGGTTCGAGCTTGCTGAGCCTGATCGACAGCAGCATTCCCGGCAATGACCACCCGCGTCAGGTGCTGGATGAACAGGCTGATGCGCTGGATGAAGCGACGTTTGATGAAGTCGCCTCGAAAGCCCAGATCGCCTAAAGGTTGACCGCGATCCTGTAGGAGCCGAGCTTGCTCGCGAAGGCGGCGTCAGCCCCAACATTATTGTTGAATGACAGACCGCTTTCGCGAGCGAGCTCTGCTCCTACAAGGATTTTTGTGCGGCCTTCAGACATTTGAGGTCGTTGAAGTCTTTGCGTACGCCTTCGATTTTTTTCAATAAGCGCTGACGCTGCTGCGGCGTGCTCTCCGCCATCAAATCAACGAACAACGAGCGTGCCTGCGCTTCGGTATCGGCGTAGGCCTTGCGGTAATCCGCTGTCCATAAGCTCTCGCGATTCACCAGAAGCGTCTCGATACGCTGTGGGAATTCTGCACTCTTGCGTTGCGCCACGGCGGCACTGAACTGCTTTTGCCAATGCGCGCGGTTGGCGATCCACTGGGTGTTCTGATCCCCGAGAGCGTTAGTCCAGGCCACTACACGCTGTTCTTGGGTGGCGCTCAGCGGCCCGAGCCAGTCGTTTAGGCGTTTGGTCATGCGCTCGCCACGTTCCTTGATCTGCTGGGCCAGCGGCGGATTGACGTAATCCTGCTGGCGTTTGCGCAAGTCCTTGGCGAACGCTTCATTCATCTCCGCCACTTGCTTGTCGTCCAGGCCTTGCAGCAATTCGATGGCTGACGGGGTGATCTCTTTCGCGGTTTCGGCGATGGCTTGCTTGGCTTCGGCGGTGCGCGCCTGCAGGGCGGCGTCGGTGACCTGATTGGTCTCGACCATGGTTTGCAAGCGATCCAGCCAGTCGAGGTAACCCGGTAATTGCGTGGTGCAGTGCCAGTTCAGGTGTTCCTTGAGGCGCTCGTTGAACCAGTCTTTCTGCTCGCCGTTCATGTCGACGTAGTCGCCGAGCGTCCACGGAATGATCACGTCGAGGTTGCGATAGGCCAGGCCGACGCGGCTGCAGGCGCCGAGGGCGAGGGTGAACATCAATAGCGCGGCAATGTGCTTGAACCAGCGAGACATGGGCGAATCCTTGCGATGGCCGGCCTGAGGGTCTGATGTGTATGTGAACGCAGAATGAGCCCGGCAGTTCAGCCGATCAATAGAAGGCGCGTTCGGCCTTGAGCGTGACGAGGCCGTCGCACTGGCTGTTGTGGCCGGAATAGGCCGAGCAATCGCTGCCGCTGAGGCTGGAGTTGCTGTAAATGAGATCGAGATCGACGCCCATGACCGGGCGGGAAAATTTCACCGACCAATCGGTAAAACTACTGACGTAGCCGCCGTCCACCGCTACTGGCGAGTTCAACTGGTGGGTGGTGTATTTCATGCTGACGCCGATGCCGAACGGCTGATTGCCGCCAAGGTCGGCGAAAAGGGTGTTGTTCTGTTTATCCGGGTCGTTGCTCAGCGCGATGCCGAAGCGGCTGCCAAGCAGGGTCAGGCCACCGAACACTTCCTGGCTGTCGAGAGTGTCGACCTTCGGATAGCTGTAATGAATCATCCCGACTTCGTAGCCGAGCAACTGATCGAATGGTTGTTTAAAGCCGACGTAGGAGTCGATTTCAAGGTTCTTGCCCGGCGAGATGCCCATGCTCGGTGCGTACTGACCGACGTAGAGGCCACTGTCGTGGCTCAGATCGAGACCGCCGTGGAACGAACCGACCGCCGCCGGTTTGACCAGACCCTGCGCCATGCTGCGGCTGGGTGTGGTGCCGAGCTTGAGGTCGAAATCACCGAGTTCACGCTGGAAAATCTGCGCGTGCGCGGTCGTTGCCGCGAACAGGCCTACAAGCAATAAACAGGAAGATGTGCGCATGCGTCACTCCATGAACAGCGAGCGCAGGACGGCGGGCCTGCTGAAACGCTTGATCTAGACGCGTGCAAGGATACCGGCGAATGCTCGGCATTGAAGGCCGTTCGTCGATTATTGAATATTTGCTGTTTGGTTTGTTTAAAACGGGGAGGGTGTTGCGCGGTGCCAGTCCAGGCGCTTCGAAGCTCAAAGCGCCTCTGGACGGGTGTAAAACCGGGTGTTACTTCTTGCCCAGGCTGATCTGCTTGGACGGGCCGAACGTCTGGCCACTGACGCCTTTGGCAATTTGCTGGATCTCGCCGCCGGACTTGAGGAACGCTGCGATTTGATCGTTGATCGATTCGCTGGTTTCAACGGCTGGAGCTGGCTTTGCTTTGCTGTTGGATGCTTTTACACGCATGGCGGCCATTAACCTGTAGAAAAGTAACTCGGCCAGGCATCGTACAGTAATTACTTGACAATTGCTTGGTAAATATCCCCGGGAATAACCCAGTGCGGTGCTGCATTATTCGCGGTTAATTAATTGGAATATCCAGCTAACCTGCTGTTTTAAATAAGATCATTGCTGTTTGACGGGACATTATGTCGCGGCTGAACCCCTCGCTGGCAGACTGACGAGCGGCACCTCGCTCGTCGGCGATCAAGGAAAATCAAGGCGCGGCGCAGTTTTAGCCGAAACCGAGGATCTGCCGGCGAACGTTCGCGGCAAAAACGGGTAGAATGCCGCCCACGTAATGAGGGTTCTGGAAATGGCTTTAGTCGGGCGTTACAACAGTTTGCAAGTGGTTAAACACACTAACTTCGGTTTATATCTGGACGGCGGTGCGGACGGCGAGATTCTTTTGCCCAACCGTTATATCCCTAAAGATATTCCCAGCGAAGATGAAGATTGGCTCAACGTTTTTGTTTATCTGGACAGCGAAGACAAACTTCTCGCTACCACAGAGAAACCAAAAGTTCAGGTCGGCGAATTTGCCAGTCTGAAAGTTGTTGAAGTCAACAGCATCGGTGTGTTCCTCGATTGGGGGCTGCCGAAGGATCTGTTGCTGCCGTATTCCGAAGAAAAGCGCCAGATGACTGCCGGCGAGTACTGCGTGGTGCACGTCTACCTCGACAAGCACACCCGCCGCATCACCGCCACCGCGCGGCTGGATCGCTACCTCGACAAAACCCCGGCCAATTACAGCCAGGGCCAGGAAGTTGATCTGCTGGTTGCCGAAGCCACCGACATGGGCTTCAAGGCGATCATCAACAACAAGCACTGGGGTTTGATCCATAAGAACGAAATCTTCAAGTTCATGCGCGCCGGCATGAGCGAGAAGGGCTACATCAAGGAAGTGCGCGCCGACGGCAAGATCGCTCTGAGCCTGCAACCGGTGGGTCAGGAAGCAGCGAGCAGCCTTAACTCGAAGATTCTCGCCAAGTTGCGTGACAACGACGGCACGCTGCCGGTCAGCGACAAGAGCGATCCAGCGTTGATCAGCAGCCTGTTCGGCGTCAGCAAAGGCAACTTTAAAAAGGCCATCGGTTCGCTGTACAAGGAAGGCAAGATCGTTATTCATGCCGATCGCATTGAACTAACCTGAGTCCACGCCAGCCCCATGTAGGAGCTTTCGCAGGCTGCGATCTGTTGATCTTCAAGGTCAAAAGATCGCAGCCTTCGGCAGCTCCTACATTGAGGGTGGTGTGATGAAAAGATCGCTGATTGCCTACGTCGCCACGCTGCTGACGTTTCTTCTGCTCGACGGCATCTGGCTCGGGCTGTTGATGGCGCCGACCTACCGCGAACTGCTCGGTTCGCTGATGCTGGAAAAACCGCTGCTGTTACCGGCCGCGGTTTTTTATTGCCTGTATGTTTTTGGCTGCGTGGTGTTTGTGGTGTTGCCCGCGCTGAGTTGGCAGTGGGCGGTGAAGAGGGGGGCGTTGTTGGGGCTGGTGGCGTATGGGACGTATGACCTGACGAATTGGGCGACGTTGCGTGGGTGGTCGGTGCAGGTGACGTTGATGGATTGGGTGTGGGGGATGGTGGCGACGGCTGTGGCTTGTGCGGTTGGGTTTTTGGTGGTGAGGCGGTTTGGGCAGGTCTGATCCGTAATGTGTGGTGTTGTTGCCGGCCTCTTCGCGAGCAAGCCCGCTCCCACATTTGAAATGCGTTGCCATTGTGGGAGCGGGCTTGCTCGCGAATGGCGGCGCAGCCGACGGCCATTCACCGCTGACGCTGCAGAAGAAACAAATGTCTTTTCCAGACGGCTTTTTCCGCCCGACTCATTGATAATCCCAAGCACTGTTTTCTGACCATTGGATGGCCTGCCATGTTGTGTGTGTTCGAGGTGTTGCGGTGAGTGTCGAGCGGCGCAATGCCGACCGGTTTGCCCTGCAAGTGATGATCGGCCTGTGCCTGATCTGGGGTGTGCAGCAAGTCATGATCAAATGGGCTGCGCCCGACATCGCGCCGGTGATGCAGGCGGCGGGGCGGTCAGGCATTTCCGCGTTGCTTGTAGGATTGTTGATCTGCTGGAAGGGTGGTTGGGATCAGGTCGGCAACACCTGGCGCGGCGGTTTGCTCGCCGGTGCGTTGTTCGGTCTGGAATTCTTCTTTATCTCCGAAGGCCTGCAACTGACCACGGCCGCGCACATGTCGGTATTCCTCTACACCGCGCCGATCTTCACCGCGTTGGGCGTGCATTTTCTGCTGGCGAGCGAGCGTCTAAGGCCGCTGCAATGGCTGGGGATTCTGCTCGCCTTCATCGGCATCGCGATTGCCTTCGCCGGCGGCGTGTCGTGGGACAACCTTGACCGGAGCATGCTGCTCGGTGATTTCTTCGGGATTCTGGCCGGTGCCTGCTGGGGCGCGACCACCGTGGTCGTGCGTGCCTCGCGCCTATCCGACGCGCCAGTGACCTTGACCCTGTTCTATCAATTGATGGTCGGTTTCGTCGGGCTGTTGTTGATCGCGCTGTTCAGCGGCCAGATCACTCACGTCAACCTGACCACGGTGGCGGTGGCCAGTGTGCTGTTCCAAGGGCTGGTGGTGTCGTTCTTCAGTTACCTGGTGTGGTTCTGGCTGTTGCGTCGGTATCTGGCGGCCAATCTCGCGGTGTTTTCGTTTATGACGCCGCTGTTCGGCGTGACCTTCGGCGTGATTCTGCTCGGCGAAGAGCTGAGCCTGAACTTCATCATCGGCGCCGTGCTGGTGTTACTCGGCATCACCTTCGTCAGCGCCGAGCAGTGGGTGCGTCGGCGTTTGCGCAAAGCGCTGGGTCAGTAGCCGCTGGCCGAGCATTCAGGGGGTGCGACAACATGGCTCATGGGGCCAAAGTCAGGGTCGGGGCCGATCCGAATGCGTCGATAGAAGTGCTGCAGGCTGTCTATCCCGCGGCTTCGGCGGATGTGCGAGAAACGGCTTGAACCAATGGCTGCAGATTCTGTTCCATTCAGTAACAGATCATTGCGGATTTCGCCGAGCATTGCGTAGGACTTCGGACTATTATCAGTGCGAAGCGGCCTCAGAATTCCGGTCGCTCAGCACCACCCTGAAGGGGGCATGACGATGAAAGAGAAAATTCAAAACTGGCTGCACGACTTGGGTGTTGCCCTCGGCTTGATCGAACCGCCTCTGCAACCTGTCCCGATCCGCACCGATGACGAGCAGCGTCGCCGCCAGCCGCGCCGGCGGTAAGTGCCTCTTTAAGGATCAAGAGATCGCAGCCTTCGGCAGCTCCTACATGGATCAGTGTAGGAGCTGCCGAAGGCTGCGATCTTTTGCTTTCAATGCCGTCCAATCTCTATTAAAAACCGGCTCAAGTCATTCGCGGTCTTCGCGGTCTTGAGCATACGGTCTTCTTCGGCGGTGAATGCCGTCAGTCCGAATTCATCTTCCAGATGAAAGATCAAATCCTCGATATCGGCCTTTTCCAACCCCAATTGCACCAGGCTGGTGTGGTCGTTGAAGTCGTGGTTCTCCAGCAGACGGCGGATGAACCGGTGCACGGCGGCACGCACGGCAGCTCTTCTCATGGCAGATTTTTCTAGTCGTTGTTCTGCTTGAGTGAAGCATCTTCATCAGCACTTTTCTACAGACGAAAAAAAACGGGTGTGGCAACCGACGCCACACCCGTCGAAGAAAGCATCAAGTCGTTACATCAAGCTTAGATCGCGCTCGCCACGGTTGCCGGGCGAGGGGAGACCAGGCTGACCACCACAAAACTGATCAGGCCCACAGCCAGGCTGTAGTAGATCGGCGTGTTGGCGTCGAGGCCGTCCTTGATCATGAACAACAGGGCGGTGGCGAAACCCAGGCCCATGCTGGCGATGGCGCCGGCGGTGGTTGCGCGTTTCCAAAAGATCGCCCCGATCAGCGGGATCAACATGCCGCCGACCAACAGGTTGTAAGCGAGGGTCAGCGCGCTGATCACATCGTTCACCACCAGAGCGATACCCAGCACCACAACACCGGTCAGCAGGGTGAACAGGCGGTTGATGCCCAGGCTCGATTGTTTACCGCCGCGCAGTTTCGGCAGCAGGTCTTCGGTGATGGTGGTGGCAGCGGCGAGCAGGCCGGCACTGGCGGTAGACATCATGGCGGCCAGTGCAGCTGCGATCACCAGACCCCGGATGCCGTCCGGCAGCGACAGTTTGACGATGGCGGCGAAGGCGTTGTTGACGTTGGACAGATCAGGAATCAGCACGTGTGCCGCCATGCCGATCAGGGCGCAGGCCAGGCCGTAGATGATGCAGTAGATGCCGGCGGCGCTACCGGCGTACTTGGCGACTTTTTCGTTCTTGACGGTGAACACCCGTTGCCAGATGTCCTGACCGATCAGGATGCCGAAGAAGTAGATCATGAAGTAGGTGATGATCGTGTCCCAACCGATCGTGGTGAAGTTGAACGCGGTGGCCGGCAACTTCAGCACCAGCTCGTCCCAACCGCCGACGCGGTACAGGCAGATCGGCAACAGGATGAACATCAGGCCGACGGTCTTGATGATGAACTGGACGATGTCGGTCAGGGTCAGCGACCACATGCCGCCGATCGCCGAGTAGATCACCACCACGCCACCACCGACCAGTACCGAAACCCAGAATGGCAGGTCAAACAGCACTTGCAGGACGGTGCCGATCGCGAGGATCGAGGTCACGCCGATCATCAATGCGTAGGCCAGCATGATCAGCGCGGAGGCCGAGCGGGCCATCGGGTTGTAGCGCTTTTCCAGCACTTGGGTAACGGTGTAAATCTTCAGTTTCAGCAGCGGTTTGGCCAGAAACAGGTTCAGCGCGAGAATCCCGCAACCCAGCGCGGCGCACAGCCAGAAACCGGAGATGCCGTGCACGTAGCCGAGGCGAACGGTGCCGACGGTGGACGCACCACCGAGCACGGTAGCGGCCATGGTGCCCATGTACAGGCTTGGGCCGAGGTTACGACCGGCGACCAGAAAGTCCTCGTTGGTTTTGGCCTTGCGCATGCCGAAATAGCCGAGCAAAAGCATGCCGGCTGCGTAGATGAGGACGACGAATAAATCCAAAGCCATGATGGCGTGTCTCCGATTGTCTTTTTTATGGTGAAACAAAAACCAAACCTGTAGGAGCAAGGCTTGCCCGCGATGGGTGCGCCAAGGTCAAGCAGGCTGACCGCGTTATCGTTCTTCGCGGGCAAGCCTTGCTCCTACGGTTCATGCGTAAATCAGGCGGCTTGTCGCATTGCCGCTTTAACCGGCGACTCCGCGCCTTGGCTCCGTGCATCCTTCGGGCCGAACACTTCCCGCGGTTCCGGGAACAGGCTCAGCAGCGTCAGGTACACAACCGAAGCCAGGCCCAGGGTCACCGGCAAGCTGATGTCGATGCCGCCGGCCATTTCGCCCAGCGGGCCAACGAACTGCCCCGGCAGGTTGACGAAGCACAGGCCGACCGCCGCGCTCGGGATCCACGCGCCCAGACCGCGCCAGTTCCAGCCGTGGTTGAACCAGTAGCGTCCGCCCTGTTCGCCGCGCGTGAACACTTGCAGGTCATCCGGGCAGTAGAAACCGCGACGTACCAACAGGCCGATGATCATGATCACCATCCATGGCGTGGTGCAGGTGATGATCAGCACGGCGAAGGTCGACACGCTCTGCACCAGGTTCGCCGCAAAGCGACCGATGAAGATGAAGGCAATCGACAGCACGCCGATCAGCAGCGTCGCTTTCACCCGCGACAGCACGCGCGGGAACACGCTGGACATGTCCAGCCCGGTGCCATACAGCGACGTGGTGCCGGTGGACATGCCGCCGATCACCGCAATCAGGCACACCGGCAGGAAGAACCAGCTCGGCGACACCGCCAGCAAACCACCGACATAGTTGTTCGCCGCGATGTAGTCCGGCGCCTTGATCGCGACGATGGTCGCGGTGGTCAGGCCGAACAAAAACGGAATCAGGGTTGCCAACTGTGCCGCGATCACCGCCAGCATGATCCGGGCTTTCGGGGTTGTGCGCGGGATGTAGCGTGACCAGTCGCCGAGGAAGGCGCCGAAGGAAATCGGGTTGCTCATCGCTACCAGCGCAGCGCCGATAAACGCCGCCCAGAAACCTGCCTGACCGAGGGCCACGCTGCCGGCGTACTGGCTGTCGAAGGCCGGGGCAAAGGCGAAAATGCCGAGCAGGAACAACAGGCTCGCGGCCCACACCGCAATGCGGTTGACCCACAGCATGATGCGGAAGCCGTAGATGCACACGGTGAGCACCAGCAACGCGAACAAGCCATAGGCCAGACCCAGGGTCAGGTCGGTTTCCGGCAGGCCGATCAGACGTTTGGCACCACCGACCAGCGCGTCACCCGAACTCCACACCGACAGTGAGAAGAACGCGATCGCCGTCAACAACGACAGGAACGAGCCGACGATCCGCCCGTGCACACCGAAATGCGCACCCGATGACACGGCATTGTTGGTGCCGTTGAGCGGGCCGAACAGGCCCATCGGCGCAAGGATCAGCGCACCGACCACCACGCCCAGCACAATCGCCCAGACGCCGGCCTGAAAAGACAGACCGAACAGCACCGGGAAACTGCCGAGCACGGCGGTGGCGAAGGTATTGGCACCGCCGAAGATCAAGCGAAACAGGTCGCTGGGTCGGGCGTCGCGCTCATGATCCGGGATCTGTTCGACCCCGTTTGTTTCAATGCTGCTAAGGCTTTTTTCGTTGTTGTTGTTATTCATGATCTGCTCCGATCACAAAGGCGCGCTCATCGTTCGTGAGCGTCACCTGTTTTGGCTAAGGGGATGGCAGCCCTTCCGGCATCGCGGACAAATGTTCGTGGCAGGCCAGCCAATGGCCTTGTTGTTCTAGGCTCGACGCTTGTTTCTTGAAAACAATCGTCTCGCGCTCCTGGCTGAAGTGTTGCTCCCCTTGCATGCGCAGCTCGGTGGCCACGTCATGGATGAAAATCGCCACGTCACCTTGCAGGCTGACGAAGGCGTTGCTCGAGGTGCACGCAAGCACCTCGAAGCCATCCTCGGCGCGCCAGCTGTCCCACAAGGCCTGATAGGCATCGCGCGACAGCAACGGCTGTTCGAGGGTGTAGAAAACGAAACTTGCATCGGCGCTGAACGCGCCGAAGTAAGCCTCGCGATCATTACGGGCAAAGGCAGCCACCAGTTCGGCGGCCGCTTGCAGAACCTGATCACGTTCGTTCATGACGCAACCCTCAGCGGTGAACCACGCCTGGCAGTACGCAGAGCATTTCGTACAGCAGGTTGGCGGCCAGCAGCGAGGTGTTGCCGGTGGTGTCGTAAGCGGGCGAGACTTCTACCAGATCGCAACCGATCAAGTCGAGGCCTTGGCAGCCGCGAACGATTTCAATCGCCTGAATGGTCGTCAGACCGCCGATTTCCGGGGTGCCGGTGCCAGGTGCCCAGGCCGGATCGATGCCGTCGATGTCGAAGCTGAGGTACACCGGGCCGCCGCCGACTTTCTCGCGCACTTCAGCCATCAGCGGTGCCAGCGACTTGTGCCAGCACTCTTCAGCCTGAACCACGCGGAAGCCCTGATCGCGGCTCCAGTTGAAGTCGTCAGCGGTGTAACCCTGAGCGCGCAGACCGATCTGCACGACGCGATCGCAATCGAGCAGACCTTCTTCAACCGCGCGGCGGAAGGTGGTGCCGTGGGCGATTTTCTCGCCGAACATGTGATCGTTGACGTCCGCGTGGGCATCGATGTGCACCAGACCGACCTTGCCATGCTTTTTATGAATCGCACGCAGGATCGGCAGGGTGATGGTGTGGTCGCCACCCAGGGTCATCGGGATCACGTTGTGCTCGAGGATGTTGTCGTAGGCTTCTTCGATGATGCGCACGGCGTCGAGCAGGTTGAAGGTGTTGATCGCCACGTCGCCAATGTCGGCCACGGCCAGCGAGTCGAACGGCGCAGCGCCGGTCGCCATGTTGTACGGGCGAATCATCACCGATTCGGTGCGAATGTCGCGTGGCCCGAAGCGGGTGCCGGGGCGCAGCGAAGTACCGATGTCCAGTGGCACGCCTACGAAGGCAGCGTCCAGGCCGGCAGCGGTCGGTACATGGGGGAGTCGGAGCATGGTGGCGATGCCGCCGAAGCGCGGCATTTCGTTGCCGCCCAGTGGTTGGTGAAGAATCTTGTCCACGGGTAGGGCCTCATCGTCTTTGTTTTATTTATATCGGCGCGCCGTTGAGCACAGGTTCGGACGCCGCTGTGGGGCCGATGATGCGAAATGTAGTGAGGGGAAAGAATCGCTACGGGCAAATACTTAGTTCAGATTTTTCTAAACTAATGCCAGACTTCCACACCGGCTCGTTCCCATGCTCCGCGTGGGAATGCATCTACGGACGCTCCGCGTCCAGCCGTACTTGCAGGTGACGCAGAGCGTCACAGGCTGCATTCCCACGCAGAGCGTGGGAACGATCCTTGGAGTAGACATGGCCAACGCTTTACCCGACCTGAAACTATTGCGCATCTTCGTCAGCGTCGTGCGCCATCAGGGTTTCGCCAATGCGCAGCAGGAACTCAACCTGTCGACCTCGGCGATCAGCACCTACATGAGCCAGCTCGAAGCCGCGCTCGGTCTGGTGCTGTGCCATCGCGGGCGCGGCGGGTTCAGCCTGACCAGCAAGGGTGAGCTGTTCCATCAGGAAACCCTGCGCCTGCTCGCCGAACTCGAAGGGTTCGAGCAATACGCCGCCGCGCTCAAGGGCGAATTGCGCGGCACGCTCAACCTCGGGGTGATCGACTCCACGGTCAGCGACAAGGCCTTGCCGTTCGCCGAAGCCATCGGCGGCTACAGTCAGGAACACCCGGCGGTGCACTTGCACTTATCGGTGATGAGCCCATACGAACTGCAACTCGGCGTGCAGGACAATCGCCTCGATCTGGCCATCGGCGCGTTCTCCACACGGATGAGCGGTCTGGTCTATATGCCGCTGTACCGCGAGCAGCACTGGTTGTATTGCAGCAGCCGCCATCCGTTGTTCAACGAGCGGCGCATCCCTGAGCAAGTCATCACCCAGCAGCGCATGGTCGGTCGTGGTTATTGGAGTCAGGCCGAGCTGGCGCGTCACGGTTTCAAGCACAGCGCAGCGACCGTGGAAAGTATGGAGGCGCAGCTGATTCTGGTGTTGTCCGGCGCCTACATTGGTTACTTGCCGGAGCACTACGCGCAGGCGTGGGCCGACAAAGGGGATTTGCGGGTTCTGCTGCCGGCGACGTTCGGTTATCAGGCGCCGTTTTCGATGATCATGCGCCGGGGCCGCAGCCGCGAGCCGCTGATCCAGACTTTCCGTGATTTGCTCAAAGCACAGCTCAATCAGGCTTAGCTTGTAGGAACAAGAAGTATGTCCAGACCTCAATGCCCGCGCTGCCTGCGCCCACAAACCCATTGTCTGTGCCCGCTGATCCCCAGCCTCGACAGCCGCACGCGAGTGTTGCTGTTGCAGCATCCGAGCGAGGTCAATCATGCGTTGAACACCGCGCGATTGGCGGCGCTGGGTTTGAGCAATGCTGAGCTGATTGTCGGCGAGGTGTTTGAGGATTTGCCGACGCTGCTGAATCAGCCGGGCTATCGGGCGCGGTTGTTGTTTCCCGCCGATGATGCGCAGCCGATGCAGGCTTACGCTGAGTCGGATGAACCGCTGTTATTGGTCGTTCCGGACGGCACGTGGCGTAAAGCGCGCAAGATGCTGCACCTCAATCCACTGCTGGCGGCGTTGCCACGGGTGACGCTGGCCGAGGGCGGGGTGTCGCGCTATCGGTTGCGCAAGGCCCCGGGGCCGGGGGCATTGTCGACGGTTGAGGCGATTGTGCAGGCATTGCAAACGCTGGAGGCGCCGGTTTCGTTTGAGCCGTTGCTCAAGCCGTTTGAAGCGTTGATCGAGGGGCAGATTGCGGCGATGGGGGAGGAGACCTTTCAGCGTAATCATGGCGATAGATGATCGTTCCCACGCTCTGCGTGGGAATGCATCCAGTGACGCTCTGCGTCACAGTCGCGAAGGGACGCGGAGCGTCCCGGGCGGCATTCCCACGCGGAGCATGGGAACGATCATTCGCTACCGCTCGCGCATCGCCTCAGTCCGCGCCTTCAACACCGGTTTCAACAGGTAATCCAGCACACTTTTCTCGCCGGTAATGATGTCCACCGTCGCCACCATCCCCGGAATAATCAGCAACGGCTTCACATCTCCGCCCAAATGGTTTTTATCGGTGCGCACCTGAATCAGGTAAAAGCTGTTGCCCTTGTCATCAGTAATCGTGTCCGCGCCGATCAACTCAAGCTTGGCGCTCAGCCCGCCGTAAATCGTGTAGTCATAAGCACTGAACTTGACCATCGCCTTCTGCCCCGGATGCAGAAACGCCACATCCTGCGGGCGCACTTTGGCTTCGATCAGCAGGTTGTCCTCCAGCGGCACGATTTCAACCATGTCGCTGCCCGGCTGCACCACGCCGCCGATGGTGTTGACCTTCAATTGCTTGATCACGCCGTGCACCGGTGAAGTCACGGTGGTGCGGGTGACCCGGTCGTCGATGGCGATGCTGGTCGCGGTGATTTTTGACAGGTCAGTGCGTTTCTCATTCAGCTCTTTGGCGGCTTCGGAGCGGAAGGTTTGTTCGGATTCGTCGATCTTGCTGCGGATCTCCGCAATCGCCGATTCGGCACGGGGAATGGCGAGTGTGGTGGCGTTCAGCGAGCCACGGATTTCCACGGCGCTGCGCTTCAATCGCAAGATTTCCACCGGCGACACCGCACCGGTTTTCACCAGTGGTTCGGACATGTTCATCTCTTGCTGCAGCAACGCCAGACTGGAACTGAACTGGCCCTGCTTGGAACGAAATTCCGCCAGTTCCTGGGTTTTCTGCCGCAGTTGTTCGCTGAGGGTTCGTTGTTCGCTGGCCAGTCGGCGCTGGCGTTGGTCATACAGCGAGCGCTCGTCTTCAGCGACTTGCGGCGCTTTGGCGACCACTTCATCGGAGAGCTTGAACGGCCGGCCTTCCGCTTCTGCTGACAACCGTTCGACCTGCGCCGTCAGCGCATAACGATCGGCCTCGCTCTCGCCTTTGTTCGAACGGAAGCGCGTGTCATCCAGACGCAGCAGGGTGTCGCCCTTGTTCACCATTTGACCTTCGCGTACGAAGATCTCAGTGACGATGCCGCCCTCAAGGTTCTGGATCACCTGAATTTTGCTCGACGGAATCGCCTTTCCTTCGCCCATGGTCACTTCTTCGAGCACGGCGAATTTGGCCCAGACCACCGCACTGATCAACAGCCCCGCCGCCAGCCACACGGTGATCCGCGACCAGCGCGGCGAATCCTGCAACGCGGCCCCGGCGGTTTCCGGCATGAACTCAGCCTCGGCGCTTTTGCCGAAACTGTCGAAGTAGCCGCGAGATTTGCTATCTGAAGATGCCGACATGGGGCGATACCCCTCAATTAAGAAACATCAAACTGGATGACCCAACAGTGGCCAGGGGCGCGTATCTGTAACCAGAGAACTCCCTTTGGCCTGAGAATTTCCCTGTGGCCACAGAAAATTCCTGTGGCCAAAAAGTTTTCCTGTGGCGAGGGGATTTATCCCCGTTGGGTTGCGCAGCAACCCCAAAAATTTCATGGGCGCTGCGCACCCAAACGGGGATAAATCCCCTCGCCACAGTTTTTGTGCAAACCACAAGTTTTGTGTAAGGCACAGGTTTTGTGTAAAGCCACTGATTTTGTATAGGCACAGGTTTTTGTGCAGGGCACTTTTTTGTGTAAGCCATAAATTATGGTTAAGCATCTACACCGCCGCAGAGCCGACGCGGCCCTTGCGCAGTGCTTCGATGACTGCTTCTTTCGGGCCGTCGGCGACGATCCGGCCGTTGTCGAGTACCAGCAGCCGATCCACCAGGCTCAGCATCGAGGTGCGGTGGGTGACCAGCAGCAGGGTTTTGCCTTGCACCCAGCCGTGAAGTTTCTGGCGCAGGATGTCTTCGCTGCTGTTGTCCATGGCGCTGGTGGGTTCGTCGAGGAGCATGATCGGCGGGTCGAGCAACAGCGAACGCGCGAGCAACACCGCTTGGCGCTGGCCGCCGGACAGCAATTGCCCGCGCTCACCGACCGGTCGATCAAAACCTTGCGGATGCTGGCGAGCGAGTTCGGTAACGCCGGTCAGCTCAGCCACTTCAAGCATCCGCGAATCGCTGACGTAGCGTGCGCCGAGGGTGAGGTTATCGCGCAGGCTGCCCGCCAGCAGCGGCAGGTCGTGGGCGACATAGCCGATTTGCTGGCGCAGATCCGCGACATCCAGTTGCCGCAGGTCGAGACCGTCGAGCAGCAACTGGCCTTCTTCTGGCTCATAGAAACCCATGACCAATCGCGCCAAGGTGCTTTTACCCGAGCCACTGCGACCGATAATGCCAACCCGTTCGCCGGCCTTGAGGCTGAAACTGATGTTGCTCAGGGCCGGCGCATTCTGGCCGTTGTAGTGAAAGGTCACGCCGTTGACGTCCAGCGCACCTTGCAGTTGCGTGCGTTCCAGCGGCCGCTGTTTGCCGTCGCGTTCCTGTGGCAGTGACATCAGCGCGTCGGTGCTTTTCATGGTCAGTTGCGCTTGCTGATAACGGGTGATCAGCCCGGCGATCTGCCCCAGCGGCGCGAGTACGCGGCTGCCGAGCATGTAGCTGGCGACCAGCGCACCAACGCTGAGGTTGCCGGCGATGATGCTGTAAACCCCGGCGACAATCGTCGCCATCCCCGAGAACTGCTGAATGAACAATGTGCCGTTGGTTGCCAGCGCCGAGAGATTGCGCGCATGGCTGTCGAGGCGGGTGAGTGCGCCGTGGGTGCTTTCCCATTTGTGCTGGCGCTCGCTTTCGGCGCTGCAGGCCTTGAGGGTTTCCAGACCGCCGAGGGTTTCGATCAGCACGGCCTGGCGTTCGGCGCCGAGGCTCAGGCTTTTCTGCACGGTGTCACGCAGACGCACCTGAATCGCCAGGGCGAAGATGATCGTGATCGGAAACGCCAACATCGGAATCACCACCAGCCAGCCGCCGAGGAGGCCGATCACCACCAGCATCAAAACGACGAAGGGCAGGTCGATCAGGCTGGTCAGGGTGACGGCGGTGAGGAATTCACGCAGACCCTGAAAGTCATGAATGCTCTGCGCAAACCCGCCGATGGTCGCTGGCCGCGCCTTCATCGACATGCCGGTGATGCGTTCAAACAAAGTCGCGGAAAGGATCACATCGGTTTTCTTGCCGGCGGTGTCGAGCAAGTGCGCGCGCACCACCCGCAGCACCAGTTCGAAACCGGTGCCGATCAACAGGCCGATCGACAACACCCACAAGGTCGACGTCGCTTGGTTTGGCACCACACGGTCGTAGGTTTGCATGACGAACAGCGGCACCATCAGGCCCAACAGGTTGATCAGAAAACTGGCGAGAATCGCGTCGCCGTATAGCCATTTCGACAGCTTCAGCGTGTCGCGAAACCACGCATGCACGCGCGGCACCAGCGGTGAGCGCAGGTCTTCGAGTTCGTGGCGCGGCCGGGCGAACAAGGCCTGGCCGCTGTAGTGTTCGGTGAGTTCTTCACGGCTGACCCATTGCTCGCCGCCATCGGCTTCGCTGGGCAGAATCAGCGCTTTGCCGTCATCGCCAAAACGCCGCAACACGGCGGTGCGGCCGTCGTTGAGCAACAACAGAATCGGCAGGTTCAGTGGTGAGATGTCTTTCAGTTCACGGCGCAACATCCGCGCCTGCAACCCTGCACGAGCAGCAGCGCGCGGCAGCAAATCCAGGCTAAGACGTTGTTTGTTCAGCGGCAGCCCGGCACTCAGGCTGGCGCGACTGACCGTCGCGCCGTGCAGTTTGCAGAGGATCAACAGACCGTCGAGTAACGGATCATCGAAGCTCAGCCGCGGATCGACCCCAGAGTTACCGGGTTCCATGCTGGTCATATTGATCGCTCCTTTGAACTGGCTCGGACACCCACATCAACCCTGCTGCATGATCGTTCCCACGCAGAGCGTGGGAACGATCATGCAGCCTTCGGCAGCTCCTACAGAGGGGTTATTTCAGCTCTGGGAGGCGGGCTTCGTTTTTCACTTCGCTGGAGGCGATCGCATCGGCGGGCAGCACCACCCGTTGTTTGCTCAGCAACTGGCCCATGTTCGCCAGCACGCGGTACATCGAATATTCCTCGGTGTAGCGAATTTCGGTGTAACGACGGTTGGCGTTGTAGAGCTCGTTTTCACTGTCGAGCAAGTCAAGCAGGGTACGTTGGCCGAGGCCGAACTGATCCTGATACGCGGCGCGTACACGCTTGGTGGTTTCCGCGTATTCGCGGGCGGTCGGGGTCTGTTTCTTCGCGTTGAGCATGGCGTTCCAGGCCAGGTGAATGTTCTCGTTGAGCTGACGCAGGGCGTTGTTGCGGATGTCCATCGCCTGGTTGATCTGGTGCGCATCGGAGGCCAGTCGCGCCTTGTCGCTGCCGCCACGGAACAGGTTGTAGTTCATGATCACGCCGACCCGCCATTCGTTGTCGTGACCTTCATCGCCCTGCACGTTGTTGTTCGCGCCCACCGCCGCTTCTGCGTCGAAACGTGGGTAGAACGGCGACTTGGCGACTTCGTATTGGCTCTCGGCCGATTGCACGTCGGCCTGCGCCGATTTCAGGTACGGGTTGTTTTCGACCATGCTCTGCTGGGCTTCTGGCAGGGTGGTCGGCAACTCGCCACGGGTCGTGGCCGGGGCTTCCAGTTCATCAGGCATGCGCCCGACAACGCTGAAGAAGTTCGACTCGGCATCCGCCAGATCCACTTCAGCGGTGTCGAGGTTGTTTTGCGCCAGCGCTTTACGCGCCACTGATTGATCGGAGTCGGCGGTGCTGCCGATGCCGCGCTCGGTGCGCAGGCCGATCTGATCGTTGACGCGCAAGTGCGCTTGCAGGTTATTCGTGGCCAAAGTCACCAGTTCGCGGCGCTTGAGCACTTCGAGGTAGACCTCGATGGTGCGCAGGGCCAGATCCTGAGCGGTGCCTTGCGCGTAGTAGGCGCGCGAATTGGACACGCCTTTGGTGCGCTCAACCTCGTTGGCGGTGTTGAAACCGTCGAACAGCATTTGCCGCAAGCGCAGCTCGGATTGGGTGTAGTTGAGAATTCGTGTGTCGTGGTTGCCGAAGGCGCGGGTGTTGGTGTTGTCGCTGTAGCCACGGCCATACGCGGCGTTCAAATCGACGGACGGATAGAAACCGCCCTTGGCGACTTTGATCTGTTCATCAGCCGACAGGCGTGCATCCACGCGCGAAGCGAGTTCCGGGTGGGTGGCGATGGTGCTTTGGATCGCCTCGGTAAGGTTCATGGCCTGGGCTTGGGATGTGCAAGCCATGGCCAGCAAAACCGCGCTGCAGAGGGGGGTTAAAACGCGCATGGGTGCATCTCCCTGAGTCCTGATGGTGTGTTACTGTCGCCAAAAATTTGACGATATTTTTAGTGGAAAGCGTTTCACTCTTGTAACAACAGAGCTAAGAACATAATGAAGCGTAGCTAAGAAAAAATTTTCATAAGGCTTATTCCGAAAAAAACTTATGCGGTTTGTAAAATCCGGCACATTGTTCAGCACGAAAGCCTTTGTTTTATGCGCGCTAGGGAGCGCAGAAAGGCTTGAGGAAAGTTCCATTCACTTTGCGACATACGGCGAAGTACTGCTGAAGGGGAGGGACGCGTAGCGGCTGGGGAGCGACAGATTTTTGTCACTCGGGTGATTCGCCAGCGTTACGTAGCGCTCGTGGGAATGCTGCATTGATCAGGGTTTTCAAGTGCTTGATAGCACTGATTTTTCCTGAACGGCGCAACCTGCGAACGAACTGTCGAAGGCGCGAGCGTCGCCACGGCAACCCGATTGAGCCATGGGCTACTTCGTTAACCAGTGCCGACAGTGGTCGGCAGCGGAGGAATTCACATGGCAACGCTCATCGGTACCGTCACTAAAGTCATTGGTCAGGTTTTCGCACAGGCAGCGGACGGCACAAAACGCGCCTTGGTCGAAGGCGATCGGCTGTTTGCCGGCGATCAATTGATCACCGGGGCCGAAGGCGCCGTTGCCGTTCATCTGCAAAATGGCAAAGAGCTAACCCTTGGGCGCGGCAGCAGCATGACCCTGTCCGGGCAATTGCTCGCCGATCAAGCCGCGCACGTGAGCGCGGCCGAGGCGGTCACGCCGAGCGAAGCGCAACTGACCGACGTTGAGCAAATCCAGAAAGCCATCGCCGCCGGTGATGACCCGTCGAAAACCGCTGAAGCCACCGCCGCCGGGCCAAATGCACCGGGTGGCGCGCCGGGTGAAGCGGGCGGTGGTCACAGTTTTGTCTTGCTGACGGAAGTTGGCGGGCGCGTTGATCCGATCATCGGATTCCCCACCGCCGGGTTCGGCGGCATCCCTGAATTCCCCGAAGAACGCCACAACGTGGTGATCGACAACGGCGACGACACGCCAGTGATCGTGCCGCCACCGGTCAACAATCTGGTGACCCTCAACGGCCTGTCCGTGCCGGGTGGCGAGCTGAACCTCAACGAAGCCAATCTGCCTGACGGTTCCGCCGCCAACCCTGCTGCACTGACCCAAAGTGGCAGCTTCACCGTTAACGCGCCGGATGGTTTGACCAGCCTCAGCGTCGGCGGCATCAGCCTGGTCAACGGTGGTGTGGCGGTCGGTTTCCCGCAGTCGATCACCACGCAATTGGGCAACACCCTGACCATCACCGGCTACAACGCGAGCACCGGTGTCGTCACCTACAGCTATACCCTCAACGGCAACGACACCCATGCAGCGGGCGATGGCGCGAACAACCTCAGTGAACAATTCACCGTGGTTGCCGGCGACAGTAATGGCGATACCGCGACCGGTACGCTCGACGTCAACATCACCGATGACGTGCCGCGCGCGGTGGATGACAGCAACAGCTCAACCGCTTCGGAAGCCTTGCTGACGCTGACCGGCAACGTGCTGACCAACGATGTGCAAGGCGCTGACCGCGTGGCCACCGGCCCGGTGACGCCGGGCACGTTCACCGGCACTTACGGCACCCTGGTGCTGAACGCCAACGGCACTTACACCTACACGCTCAACACCAGTGACGCCGATTTCAAAGCGCTGCACGGCGGTGGCAACGGCACCGAAACCTTCGCCTATACCCTCACCGATTCGGACGGCGATAGCAGCACCGCGAATCTGGTTTTGCAGATCCACAACAACGACGACCCGGTGACCCTCGGCGGTTTGAATATTGCGGGCGGCGAGCTGACGGTTTTCGAGAAGAACCTGGCCCTGGGCAGTTCGCCTGATTCGGCAGCGCTGACGCAAAATGGCAGCTTCACGGTGACGGCACTCGATGGCGTCACCACGCTGACCGTCGGCGGCATTGCCGTGGTCACCAACGGTGTCGCGGCTGGGTTTCCGCAATCGGTGACGACGCCGCTGGGCAGCACGTTGACCATTACCGGGTTCAACGCGGCGACAGGCGTGGTCAGTTACAGCTACACCCTGGTCGATAACGAAGCGCATCCGAACGCCAATGGCGCGAACACTCTGCCAGAGCAATTCGCCGTCACCGTCGTCGATGACAACGGCACCACCGCCAACGCAACGCTCGATGTGAACATCATCGACGACCTGCCAAAAGCGGTGGATGACAGCAACACCGGCACCGCCTCGGAGACCAATCTCAGCCTCACGGGCAACGTGCTGACCAACGATGTGCAGGGCGCCGACCGTGTGGTCACTGGCGAGACTGCCGGGCCGATTACCGCCGGGACGTTTGCCGGGACTTACGGGACTTTGGTGCTCAACGCCAACGGCACTTACACCTACACGTTGAACACCAGCGATGCGGATTTCAAAGCGCTGCACGGTGGCGGCAACGGCACTGAAAACTTCACCTACACCATCACCGATTCCGACGGCGACACCAGCACCGCGAACCTCGTTTTGCAGATCCATAACAACGATGATCCAGTAGTAATCGGCGGCCTCGATGTTAACGGCGGCGAACTCACCGTTTACGAGAAAAACCTCAGCGACGGCAGCGCACCAGACTCCGGTGCACTGACTCAAAGCGGCACGTTCAACATCACCGCACTCGACGGCGTGACTACCCTGACAGTCGGCGGTATTGCGGTGGTCACCAATGGCGTAGCCGCAGGCTTCCCGCAATCAATCACCACGCCATTGGGCAGCACACTGACCATCACCGGTTTCAACGAAACCACCGGCGTCGTCAGTTACAGCTACACCCTGGTCGATAACGAAGCGCACCCAACCGCGAACGGCGCAAACAATCTGCCAGAGCAGTTTGCCGTCACCGTCGTCGATGACAACGGCACCACCGCCAACGCGACCCTCGATGTGAATATTGTCGATGACTTGCCGAAAGGCGTGGATGACTCGAACGCAGGCACCGCCTCGGAAACCAATCTGTCGCTCACTGGCAACGTGTTGATCAACGATGTGCAGGGCGCCGACCGTGTGGTTATTGGCGAGAATGCCGGCCCAATCACCGCCGGTACTTTCTCCGGGACTTACGGCACATTAGTGCTCAACGCCAACGGCACGTACATCTACACGCTGAACACCACCGACGCCGATTTCAAAGCGCTGCACGGTGGCGGCAACGGGACAGAAACCTTCACCTACACCATCACCGATTCCGACGGCGACACCAGCACCGCGAACCTAGTCTTGCAGATCCACAACAACGACGACCCGGTGATCATCAACGGCCTCAACGTGAATGGCGGCGAACTCACCGTTTACGAAAAAAACCTCAGCGACGGCAGCGCACCAGACTCCGGCGCACTGACCCAAAGCGGCACCTTCAACATCACCGCACTCGACGGCGTGACCACCCTGACCGTCGGCGGCATCGCCGTGGTCACGAATGGCGTAGCAGCAGGCTTCCCACAATCAATCACCACGCCATTGGGCAGCACACTGACCATCACCGGTTTCAACGAAACCACCGGCGTCGTCAGCTACAGCTACACCTTGGTCGACAACGAAGCGCATCCAACTGCCAACGGCGCAAACAACCTGCCTGAGCAATTCGCTGTCACCGTGGTCGATGACAACGGCACCACCGCCAACGCGACCCTCGATGTGAACATCGTCGACGATTTGCCAAATGCTGTGAATGACAGCAACGCTGGCACCGCTTCGGAAACTCTGCTGACTCTGTCCGGTAACGTCCTGACTAACGACGTGCAGGGCGCCGACCGTGTCGCCACCGGGCCTGTTACTGCCGGGACTTTTGCCGGGACTTACGGCACGTTGGTACTCAACGCCAACGGCACTTACACCTACACGCTGAACACCTCCGATGCAGATTTCAAAGCGCTGCACGGCGGCGGCAACGGTACAGAAACCTTCGCCTACACCATCACCGATTCCGATGGCGATACCAGCACCGCAAACCTCGTCTTGCAGATCCACAACAACGACGACCCGGTGATCATCAACGGCCTCAACGTCGAAGGTGGCGAGCTCACCGTTTACGAGAAAAACCTCAGCGACGGCAGCGCGCCAGACTCAACTCAGTTGACTCAAAGCGGCACGTTCAATATCACCGCACTCGACGGCGTGACCACGCTGACCGTTGGCGGTATCGCCGTCGTGACCAACGGCGTGGCCGCAGGCTTCCCGCAATCGATTACTACACCGCTGGGGAGCACACTGACCATCACCGGTTTCAACGAAACTACCGGCGTCGTCAGTTACAGCTACACCCTGGTCGATAACGAAGCGCATCCAACCGCCAACGGCGCGAACACTCTGCCTGAGCAGTTTGCCGTCACCGTGGTCGATGACAACGGTACGACTGCCAACGCAACGCTGGATGTAAACATCGTCGATGATTTGCCAAATGCTGTGAATGACAGCAACGCTGGCACCGCTTCGGAAACTCTGCTGACTCTGTCCGGCAACGTTCTGACCAACGACGTGCAAGGCGCCGATCGTGTCGCCACCGGGCCGGTTACCGCCGGTACTTTCACCGGTACTTACGGCACTTTGGTGTTGAACGCCAACGGCACTTACACCTACACGCTAAACACCACCGACGCCGATTTCAAAGCCTTGCACGGCGGCGGCAACGGTACAGAAACCTTCGCCTACACCATCACCGATTCCGATGGCGACACCAGCACTGCGAACCTCGTCTTGCAGATTCATAACAATGACGACCCGGTGATCATCAATGGCCTCAACGTGAATGGCGGTGAGCTCACCGTTTACGAGAAAAACCTCAGCGACGGCAGCGCGCCAGACTCTGGTGCACTGACTCAAAGCGGCACCTTCAACATCACCGCGCTTGACGGCGTGACCACGCTGACCGTGGGCGGTATCGCCGTCGTGACTAACGGCGTAGCCGCAGGTTTCCCACAATCAATCACCACCCCATTGGGCAGCACACTGACCATCACCGGTTTCAACGAAACCACCGGCGTCGTCAGTTACAGCTACACCCTGGTCGACAACGAAGCGCATCCAACTGCTAACGGCGCAAACAACCTGCCTGAGCAGTTCGCTGTCACCGTGGTCGATGACAACGGTACGACTGCCAACGCAACGCTGGATGTAAACATCGTCGATGATTTGCCAAATGCTGTGAATGACAGCAACGCTGGCACCGCTTCGGAAACTCTGCTGACTCTGTCCGGTAACGTCCTGACTAACGACGTGCAGGGCGCCGATCGTGTCGCCACCGGGCCGGTTACCGCCGGTACTTTCACCGGTACTTACGGCACTTTGGTGCTAAATGCCAACGGCACTTACACCTACACGCTAAACACCACCGACGCCGATTTCAAAGCCTTGCACGGCGGCGGCAACGGTACAGAAACCTTCGCCTACACCATCACCGATTCCGATGGCGACACCAGCACTGCGAACCTCGTCTTGCAGATTCATAACAATGACGACCCGGTGATCATCAACGGCCTCAACGTGAATGGCGGTGAGCTCACCGTTTACGAGAAAAACCTCAGTGACGGCAGCGCGCCAGACTCCGGTGCACTGACTCAAAGCGGCACGTTCAACATCACCGCACTCGACGGCGTGACCACGCTGACTGTGGGCGGTATCGCCGTCGTGACTAACGGCGTGGCCGCAGGTTTCCCACAATCAATCACCACTCCGCTGGGCAGTACGTTGACGATTACCGGTTTCAACGAAACCACCGGCGTCGTCAGCTACAGCTACACCCTGGTCGACAACGAAGCGCATCCAACTGCTAACGGCGCAAACAATCTGCCTGAGCAGTTCGCCGTCACCGTGGTCGATGACAACGGCACCACCGCCAACGCGACCCTCGATGTAAACATCATCGACGACCTGCCAAAAGGCGTGAACGACACCAACGCCGGCACCGCGTCAGAAACCAATCTCAGCCTCACTGGCAACGTCCTGACCAACGACGTGCAAGGCGCCGACCGCGTACCGACCGGCCCGAATGCTGGCCCGATTACCGCAGGTACCTTCACCGGCACCTACGGTACTTTGGTACTCAACGCCAACGGCACGTACACCTACACGCTGAACACCAACGACGCCGACTTCAAAGCGCTGCACGGCAATGGCAACGGCACCGAGACATTCACCTACACCATCACCGATTCCGACGGTGATGCCAGCACCGCCAACCTGGTGCTGAACATCCACAACAACGACGATCCGGTGGTGCTCAACGGCCTCGACGTCAATGGCGGCGAACTCACCGTTTACGAGAAAAACCTCAGCGACGGCACCAGCCCGAACACAGCCTTGCTGACCCAAAACGGCACCTTCACCGTCACCGCTCTGGACGGTCTGCAAACCCTCACCGTCGGCGGTATTGCCGTGGTCACCGGCGGCGTGGCCGCAGGCTTCCCGCAATCGATTACGACACCGCTGGGCAGCACGCTGACCATCACCGGTTTCAACGAAACTACCGGCGTCGTCAGCTACAGCTACACCCTGGTCGACAACGAAGCGCATCCGACCGCCAACGGCGCCAATAGTCTCACTGAGAACTTCAATGTGGTCGCCACCGATGGCGACGGCAGCACGGCCTCGGGCCAGATCAACGTCAACATCATTGATGACTTGCCAACCGCCAAAGCCGACACCGGCTCGGTGACCGAGGGCGGCACCGTCAATATCAGCGTGTTGGGCAACGACGTCACTGGTGCCGATGGTGCAGCGACAGGCGGGGCGGTAGTCGGCGTGCGTGCTGGCAGCAATACCGGCACATCAGCCATTGGCGGCCTCAACAGCAACATCAACGGCAACTTCGGTTACCTGACCCTTGATGCAGCGGGCAATGCGGTCTACCACAGCAATCCGAACTCGGTGAGCCCTCCGGGCGCGACTGACACCTTCACCTACACCATCCGCGATGGCGACGGCGATGAAAGCACCACGACCATCACCATCAACGTCGCCGACAGCAAACTGATCGCCTCGGTCGATCAGGACGTCACGGTCTACGAAAAAGCCCTCGACCTGACCAAGGACGGCCAGGATCTGGCCCCCGGTACGGTCACCGGCAGCGATCCAACCAACACTGGCGAAACCGCCACGGGCACACTGGTTGGCGCAGTCACCGGCGGCAGCGGCGCGCTCACTTACACCCTGGTCGGTAGCGCCACCGGCACCTACGGGCAGATCCAGTTGAATGCCGACGGCACCTACACCTACACGCTGACCTCGGCGCCGAAAACCTCGCCGAACGCCAACGACGGGGCGAACACCCTCAGCGAAAGTTTCACCTACAAAGCCACTGACGCACTGGGCAACAGCACCACCAGCACCATCGTCGTCAACATCGTCGATGACGTGCCAAAAGCCGTGGCTTCCGATCGTTCGGTGGCGGCGGTGGAGATCGATTCCAACCTGCTGATCGTCCTCGACATCTCCGGCAGTATGGCCGACGCCTCCGGCGTGCCGGGTCTGTCGCGGCTGGCGCTGGCCAAACAGGCCATCAGCGCGCTGCTCGACAAGTACGACGATCTCGGCGATGTGAAAGTGCAACTGGTGACCTTCAGCAGCAGCGCCACCGATCGCACCTCGGTGTGGGTCGATGTCGCCACGGCCAAGTCGATTCTCGCGGGCCTGACAGCGGGCGGCGGTACTAACTACGACGCCGCCGTAGCGACCATGCAGACTGCGTTCAACACTTCGGGCAAACTCACCGGCGCCCAGAACGTTGGCTACTTCTTCTCCGACGGTAAACCGACCACTGGCCAGGAAATCGGCACGGCGGACGAAACCGCGCTGAAAGCTTTCCTCGACGCCAACAACATCCGTAACTACGCGATCGGCCTGGGCAGCGGCGTGAGCAACGGCAACCTCGATCCAGTGGCGTACGACGGCATCACCCACACCAACACCAACGCGGTGGTGGTGACCGATCTCAACCAACTCAACTCGGTGCTCTCGGGCACGGTGGTCGGCGCGCCGGTTACCGGTTCGTTGCTGGGCGAGGGCGGCACGTTCGGCGCGGATGGCGGCTTTATCAAAACCATCATCGTCGACGGCACCACCTACACCTACGATCCGAAAGCGCTCAGCGGGCAGGGTTCGTTAACTAACGTTGGCACTAACCACGGCACGTTCAACACCGTGAACAATTCGGTGAGCATCGCCACCAACAATGGCGGCACGCTGGTGATCAACCTCGACACCGGCGACTACACCTACACCTCGCAGAAAACCACCGCCGTGGTGATCACCGAGAACATCGGCTTCACCGTCAGCGACAACGACGGCGACCTCGCCAGCTCGACGCTGACCGTGAAAGTCATCCCCAATGCGCCGCCGGTGGCGGCGGACGATCACGTCATCACCAACGTGCTGTCGAGCAACGTTGTGGTGCCGGGCGAATTGCTGCTGGCCAACGACACCGATCCGAATGGCGATACGCTCAACGCCACGCCGACGACGTTCAATACCGGTTGGATCTCGAAAGCGGCGGACTTCACCGGCACCGGGGCGATCAACTTCACTGGCACCAACGCCAATACCGCGGCCAACCAGAACCTGGCTAACGTGCGCAATTCGTTCAGTGCCAACGCGGCAACCATGACCGCTGTGCTGGTGGTCAGCGGTTATCTCGGTGCTGTGACCAACAGCAACGCCAACGATGAAGACCGCATCACCGTCAATCTGCGTCAGGGTGAGACCCTTAATCTGGATCACAACCTGGCGGCCGGTCACGTCACCATGGAGTACTCGATCAATGGCGGCGCTTACACCACGCTGGCAGACGGGCAAACGCTGACGGCAGCCGCGAATGGGACCTATCAAATCCATATCACCAACATCAACGACACCACGGGCAGCGGCGGTAACTCAGCGGAAAACTACCAACTGACCATGACCCTCAACTACGCCGGGGCGCACGACATCACCCCGGACTTCAACGGCACCTACACCGCCAATGACAACCATGGCGGCAGCGACACCGCCAACGTCAGCATCAGCTATCAGGATGGCCACACCCTCACCGGTACCTCCGGCGATGACATCCTGGTCGCAGGCACCGGTAACAACATCATCAACGCCGGCGACGGCAACGATGTGCTCACCGCAGGCTCCGGCAACAATGAAATGCACGGCGGCGCCGGCAACGATTTGCTCTACAGCGGCCCGGGCAATGACCTTCTCGACGGCGGCACCGGCACGGACACGGCAAGCTATGCCCACGCCACCGCCGGGGTCACCGTCAACCTCGGCCTGCTCGGTGCGCAAAACACCCTCGGTGCCGGAACTGACACCCTGACTGGCATCGAAAACCTCGTCGGCTCGAACTTCAACGACACGTTGACCGGCGACAACAATAACAACGTGATCAATGGTGGGCTGGGCAACGACATCCTCAACGGCGGCGGCGGGGACGACCTGCTGATCGGCGGCCTGGGCAACAACACCCTGACCGGCGGAGCAGGGGCCGACACCTTCCAGTACCTCAAGGGCAACAGCGGCCACGACACCATCACCGACTTCACCCCCGGCACCGACAAGCTCGACCTGTCGCAACTGCTGCAAGGTGAAAACGGCACCACGGCGTCGCTCGATGACTACCTGCACTTCACCGTCACCGGCACGGGCGCGTCGGTGCTCACCAGCATCGACGTCAGCGCGATGGCCGGTGCCACGCCAAACCAGACCATCGACCTGGCCGGCGTCAACCTCGCCAGCCACTACGGTGTAACACCGGGGGCCGGCGGGATGATTGCCAGCGGTCATGACACCGCGACGATCATCACTGGCATGCTCAACGATCATTCGTTGAAGGTCGATACCGTCTGATTCGCGGCTGAAAGGAACAAACCCGCGCTCCCGGTTGAAGGGGAGGGCGGGTTTTTTTGTGCCTGAGCATTCCCAATGGGCGTATCTCCGACAGACGGTAGCAATACCTGTAATTTCTGACAGTAGCCAAGCTCACGACGACGCCGTTAAATCAACTCACGGCCCAAGAGAGGCCTGAACACACAGGCCGCGCGTCCGCGTGTTCCATGACAGCCGAGTCTTGTGGGAGTGGGTGTAATGGCGTCTTCTGATAGCCCGATCAATCCTGTCGTGGAGCTGGCGCTCGAAGCGCCGAAAGTGCCCGTCATTCTCAAGGATGAAAACGGTCAGGAAAGCCCTGAAGGCCTGTTGCCAAGAGACGCGTTGAGCGGTGACCTGGTTGTCGTTGTTCCCAATTGGAGCGCCGCCTTCACAGCACCGGAGCCGCTTTACATCATCGACATCAGCTGGACGCTGGAGGGAGGGCCATTTACTTCTGTGTTCCGTGATGAATACGAGGAACCGGGGGATAAAACCTTGAAGGTGCCTCGTGACAAGCTGGATCAGGGCACCTATTCCCTGTCGTATCGGGTCAGTTATGGCGGCAATCCTTTGTACTCGGCACTCAAGCGTGTGACCGTCGACCGATCCCCGCCCAACGACAATCAGGAAACCGTGCCGACCGAAACGGTGATGCGCGTCTCTGTGCACCAGTCTTCCGATTGGTTGCCGACGATGTCAGTGACCAGAAATGTCACCGCCAGGCCTGCGTAATCGGTGTCGCCGGCCTCTTCG